>CANNNH010000310.1 GCA_947505915.1 Comamonadaceae bacterium | reverse complement strand
TGTTTGGCTTGGTTTGAATCGAAACACCTTGCGCAAGAAACTCACTGAACACAAATTATTGTGATCAACTGCATTGCACTGCAGCAAGTGGAAAAAGGAATCCTATGAAAGCGCTTATTTCCGTCTCTGATAAGACTGGAATTGTGGAGTTCGCCCAAGCTTTGCATTTGTTAGGTATTCAGTTGATTTCCACAGGCGGTACTGCTCAGCTCCTCAGTGCGCAAGGCTTGCCAGTTCAAGAGGTGGCCGAATTGACAGGTTTTCCCGAGATGCTGGACGGTCGAGTCAAAACCTTGCACCCTATGGTTCATGGCGGATTGTTAGCGCGCCGTGATATGCCCGCGCATATGCAAGCTTTGCAAGCCCACGGCATCGAAGCCATTGATTTGTTGGTCGTGAATCTCTATCCTTTTGAGGCTACTGTGGCCGCTGCGGACTGCTCGCTGGATGAGGCCATTGAAAACATCGACATTGGCGGGCCTGCCATGGTGCGCAGTGCCGCTAAAAATTGGAAACATGTGGCAGTCGTGACCGACACCAGCCAATATGCAATGGTGCTCAACGAGTTGCAGCAAAAAAATGCCTTGACTGAACTGACCCGTTTTCAATTGGCAGTCAGCGCCTTCAATCGAATCAGTCAATACGACGGTGCGATCAGCGACTACCTGTCGTCCTTGGATTTATCCACTGAACAAAGAAGCATTTTTCCTGGCCAAGCCAACGGTCGGTTCATCAAGTTGCAAGATCTGCGCTATGGGGAGAATCCCCACCAACTTGCTGCTTTTTATAGAGATACGCACCCAGCACCTGGGTCTTTGGTTACCGCGCGTCAGTTGCAAGGCAAAGAGTTGTCCTATAACAATATTGCTGACGCAGATGCCGCATGGGAGTGCGTCAAGAGTTTCGATTCGCCTGCTTGCGTCATTGTCAAACATGCCAACCCTTGTGGTGTTGCATTGGCAGATGATGCATTGTCTGCCTACCGAAAAGCCTATCAAACCGATCCTACTTCTGCGTTTGGCGGCATCATCGCTTTTAACTGTCCTGTCGATATAGCAACGGCGCAAGCCTTAGGTCAACAGTTTGTTGAAGTGCTGATGGCACCTTCGTTCACCGGTGAAGCGCTGCAATTGCTGCAAACCAAAGCCAATGTTCGGGTGTTGCAAATTGCGCTACCCCCAGGTGGTGGTGATGCTTGGTCTCAAGGGCTTAACGCTATCGATGTCAAACGCATTGGTTCAGGCTTGCTCATGCAAACGGCTGATAACCATTTGCTTCGACTAGAAGATATGCAAGTCGTGACAAAGCTTCAACCCAGTGCGGCCCAAATGCAAGATTTATTGTTCGCTTGGAGGGTGGCCAAGTTTGTCAAGAGTAACGCCATTGTGTTTGCAGGAAACGGCATGACATTGGGCGTGGGTGCTGGGCAAATGAGTCGACTTGATTCAGCTCGCATGGCTGGCATTAAAGCAGGTCATGCCATGTTGTCTCTTAAAGATTCTGTGGTGGCAAGTGATGCTTTTTTCCCTTTCAGAGACGGCTTGGATGTGGTGGTTGATGAGGGTGCTGTGTGTGTGATTCAACCTGGTGGTTCTGTGCGGGACAGTGAAGTCATAGCTGCCGCAGATGAGCGAGGTGTGTCCATGGTGTTCACTGGTGTTCGTCACTTCCGTCATTGATATTGATCAATTTGTCATACTCTTGACATAAAAAACAGGTAAGAGCTGTTGTAGGATTACCCAACTTATTAGGGGTATTCCATGCGCGCCATCAAGCAAGCTAAAAAATTGATAGAACAAAATCCGAATTCAGCTGTTGGACAAACTTTTTCCAAACTCATTCTTTCCCTAGAGTCCGATATAGAGTTTTCAGTTAAGG
Source organism: Comamonadaceae bacterium (assembly GCA_947505915.1). The sequence goes on along the minus strand of CANNNH010000310.1, from coordinate 1,576 downwards.
CTCTTTATAGTTTGGATACAGCTGAATTTGACTTGGCGATCGAGGTTTTGAAAGACTGGCGCATAGACCGTTTTTACATTGGTAAAGCAAAAGCTTTCGACATGGCCACACACGCCCATATTCTTTCGGTCGAAAAATAAGCAGTTCTAGCCCTTGCCTATCAAGGGCATTTAAATTATCGATTTACAGCGTGGCAAACACCTCGGCAGCCGCTTGTACCGTGGCGGCAATGTCGTCTGACGTGTGGGCACCGCTGACAAAACCAGCCTCGTACAACGCAGGTGCAATGTAGACACCTTTGTCGAGCAAGCCATGGAAGAGTTGGTTGAATTTGGGGCTGTCGCTGGTCATGACCTTGGCATAGTTTTGCGGCAACTCGGGCAACAAAAAGAAACCAAACATACCGCCTTGGCAATCGGCGCTGAAGGGCACACCGGCTTTGGCGGCAGCGCCCTTGAGGCCATCGACCAAGCTTTGGGTGCGAGCAGACAGCGTATCAAAAAAACCAGGCTTGGAAATTTCTTTCAAGGTGGCCAAGCCGCAAGCGGTGGCGACGGGGTTGCCACTCAATGTGCCCGCTTGGTACACCGGCCCCAAGGGGGCGAGTTGCTCCATCACCGCGCGTTTGCCACCAAAGGCGGCGAGGGGCATGCCCCCGCCAATCACCTTGCCCAGCACGGTGAGGTCGGGCTCAAAGCCTGGGATGGATTTCGCGTAAACGCTTTGCGCACTGCCCAAAGCCACGCGGCAGCCGGTCATCACCTCATCAAACACCAATAACGCGCCGTGCTGGCTGCACAGCTCGCGGCAGCGCTTCATGAAGGGCACGCTGGTGCGCACAAAGTTCATGTTGCCGGCGATGGGCTCGATCATCAAACACGCCAGCTCTTTGCCGTGCAGGGCAAAGGCTTCTTCCAATTGGGGGATGTTGTTGAACTCGAGCACCAAGGTGTGTTGCACCACTTCGGGCGGCACACCGGCGCTGGTGGGGTTGCCAAAGGTGGCCAAGCCCGAACCGGCTTTTACCAACAGCGCGTCGGCGTGACCGTGGTAACAGCCCTCGAACTTGATGATCTTGCTGCGGCCTGTGGCACCGCGTGCCAAGCGCAAGGCGCTCATACCGGCTTCGGTGCCTGAGCTGACCAAGCGCACCATTTCCATCGATGGCATCAACTTTAAGAGCGCTTCGGCGAGTTCAATTTCACGCTCGGTGGGGGCACCATAAGAGAAGCCCTCCAACACGGCTTTTTGCACGGCCTCGACCACCGCGGGGTGGCCGTGGCCCAAGATCATCGGGCCCCAAGAGCCGATGTAGTCGATGTAGCGCTTGTCGTTGGCGTCCCAAAAATAAGCGCCTTGGGCGCGTTTGACAAAGCGCGGTGTGCCGCCCACGGCGCGAAAGGCGCGCACAGGGGAATTGACGCCGCCAGGGATGACTTGGCGCGCGCGGTCGAAAAGGGTTTGGTTCAGATCGGTCATGGTCTGTGGTCAGTGCTTGGTTTCGTGGCGGGGAAGGGCAAATTCGGTGCCCACTTCGGTGCTATCGTCTTCGTCATCGCCATGGGCCCAAAACAAG
>CANNNH010000309.1 GCA_947505915.1 Comamonadaceae bacterium | reverse complement strand
CGTGATGAAATTAATTTGACAGCAGCACAAACTAAGGGCAATCGCAGTCGCAGTGTTTTGCTTAACGAGCGTGTACAGAGTGAGTTAGCTGCTTACATTCGCACTGTGCGTGTACGTGACGCAAAGCAGGCACTGTTCAACACACAGCGTTCAGCAGCATTCACTGCCAACTCACTTACACAAGTGGTTAATGGCATTTATCAAAATGCGGGCTTTGATGGTGCAAGTAGCCACAGTGGACGCAGAGGCTTTTTGACTAACTTAGCTGAGAAAGGAGTGAGTGTGCGTGTAATGATGGCACTTGCAGGACATGCGAATATGGCAACCACGCAACGCTATATTGATCTTAGACCGGGCGTACTACGCAATGCGGTTGAGTTGGTTTAACTAGTCGACATATAAAGCATCAAAAGTTGTTTTTCTAGTTCATCTGAAAGAGCAACAAGTTGATCTTTATCTAATTCAATGACACCCTTCCAATGAGGATAGTAAAGATTTTTTAATTCTTCCATATCATTAACGGTAAATTCTCCTTTACTCGCGTCATCTTCGTAGTCTGACTCGTATTCACATGTGAATATTTTATTTTGTGAGTACTTTGCCAATAAATCACCCAACTTATCACCAAGTACAAATTTCAAATTTATATCGTCACTTCGTGAATCTTTACTTGCACCATTAAGTTGAATTCCACATTTTTTAGCTACATCCGCATCCAACTCACCGTATCGTAAGTTACTGTATTGGACTTCAACACTCCAATAAGATTTTTTTTCAATATGGAGCTTTATAGCATGAAGTAAAAATTTTGAGATTTTCTCGCTTACATCGCCACATAGTTGACTCAGCTCTTTTTCAATCCTCTGTTTTTCTTTTGCATTTATCCAATAAGTGCTCTCATAATCCAAGTTATTGGAAGCCTGCATTGCAATGCCAAACTTGATGCCCGCTTTGAAAACAGATTCGTAGCTAGGCTGTGGATTTTTGGTGAAGAAATTTTCTAACGCTTTTTCAAGTCTTTCAAGTTCAGTCATGTTTTTTCTTGACAATGGTTAATTCGGAACAAACAAGTCATTAAACTAATATTGAACTGCAAGTAAATTGCTGAAAGGTATGAGTGAATTAATTTTTATTTTTTTGCTGTTCGTGTCTTTTTAGCTGCTGTTTTACGTGTAGTACGTGGTTTCTTAGCAGCTGCTGTTGCTGCATCAGCACGAGGTCTACGTGCTAACACATAGGCTTTGATTTCACGATTTGTAATGCCGTACTGTCTACATAATGCACGCACAGTGGCAAGTGCATCAACTCTGCCCTTGTTTTTCTCTGCTGCAATAGCTTCATCCATTGCAGCACGTTGAGCTAACAGTTGGTCTAATTTATTCATAGTAAGGTCTTTCAGTTTGTTTAGTTAAAAGAATCACAATCGGCAGCAAAGTATCAGATTGATTGACTACAACTCTAATCTTTTTGCAATTGCAGTTGGGTTTGTACACAATTATCAACAACCACGCAAGTATTTTATCAAATACTAATTATGTGCCGTCAGCCTCTTAGCTGTGCCATTACGAATACTTTGTGCAGCTGCTCCGCTGCAGAGTCGCTGCCTATGACCTCAACAGTGAGATTTCGCCTGTGTGTTTTGATACTGATAGCAACTTCAAAGTGTTTGGCTTTGTAGTCAACTTCATAACACGCAAGTAAGCTCTGTGGTTTTTTTACCTCACGTATTGTTGTCGTAAAGATGCTTTTAGTGTTTGCAGCAAGCTGCCACACTTGCCCTGCTGCAGCTGCTGCTTGATGCGCCATTTGTTCACAGACTCGCACAGCAGCTGATTTAGTCAGTTTTTTTAATTCGGGCAACTCCGCACTAAGGTCTGCACCATGCTTTAACTTTTCAAGTACATGCAGATAAAACTGCTGCTCACTTTGCTGTTGTATACACACAGCAAATGCAGTCACAGCGTTTGCATAGAAATGCTGCTCAAGTTCTTTACGAGCTTGAAATTTGGTCGTGGTAGTGGCAGCGTTCATTGTGCTGTTTGATTTAACCTATTGCAGCTGTGGCAGCTGCATTGAGTGCACTGCGCAGCTTGGACGTTGCTACAGAATTTATGTATGCTAACTCAACGGTGAGACCTGTGACCATTTCTGCCAATCCAATAGTGTCTGTGCGTGCACTGCTGTTTAGCACTTCGAGTAGATTGCGGTCGCTGTTTTCACTGAAACCACTGCGACCTGCGAATAGGTCAATATTCATTTCACTTTCAAAATGGTTGTAGTAGTCAGTCAGCATCTTTGCACTGGTTCTAAAATAGTTTTCCAACTGCTGCTGTGTCATACCTTTTTTAATTGCTTGACTCACTGCATAGTGTCTCAGGCTGTACAAACTTCGTGGCAAATCTGTAACAGCACAATTAAGCAGATTCATTTCTTTTAACAGCTGCTTGAATTGAATGGGAGGTTTTTCAGGTACAGAACCTGTGCGTGTTCTAAATAATGGCAGTGGATGTTGTTCTGCCAAAACTTCATGCAGTGTTTTACCTAGAAATTCAGGTTGTATTTCTACCAGCTTGCTAAGCAATGGTGCACAGGCATCGTCCATCACAAAGCCCATACGCTTGCCCTTCTTTGCTGTCTTACCTCGCAGCACATTGCAGTAGAGATACTTTTTATCTCCGCTGTCTCTGAGTTCAATATGTCGCCACTCTAAGTATTCAGTTTCGGTGCCAGGTCGCATGCCTGTTATCGCCACAAATGGCACATATATAGCCAACAGTTCACGCAGATTTCTTGTCTGTCCTTTGTGTCCACGTTTTACCCAGCTTGGTAGATACGCAATTATTTGTTTGATTTCTTTGTCTGTAAAGTCAGGTCTTCTGCCACTTTGCTCACCTGTGTTCTGCATTATTGGTCGCTGCGACTGCATCATATAACCCTGCAGTACGGCAGAATCCAGTACCAAATTCATTGCTGCATTGTGATTTGCCTGTGCACTTTTACTCAGCTCACGACCAACTTTTTCTTTGCGCCATACATGGAATTCATTGATCTGTTGCTGCTTGATTCGGTCTACATTTAGATTGCCAAAAAATGGTATTAAGTATGTTTTTATGGCAGATAGATAGTCATTGTTGCTGCCACGCTTTGTGCCATCTTCAGTTATCTTTCGTTGCAGATCTCGTTGCACCATTTCGGCAACTGCACGAAACTTTTTTGACAGCACAGCTTGACCATTTTTTGCCAAATACTTGGCTTCCATCCAAAACTCTTCTGCTGCAAGTTGTGCTTCTGTGAGTGAATTAGTTTTGGTTGATTTACGCAGCCATACACTCAACTTAGCCACTTTGTAATGTGCCTGCCATGCGTCAGTGCCCCGTCTTTTTACAAGACGAATTTCATTTGCACGCACCACAACTGTTTCAGCTACTTTTTCGGGCATAGCTTATTTTATGGT
>CANNNH010000308.1 GCA_947505915.1 Comamonadaceae bacterium | reverse complement strand
GATGAGCGGCGGTGTTCCCGTGGCGATTGCTATGGCGGGCTCATCACTGATCTACATCCTGTGGACAGGCGATAACCCGCCCTTTGTGGTGATTCACCGCATGGTCAGCGGCATTGACAGCTTTCCGCTGCTGGCCGTGCCCTTCTTCATTCTGGCCGGCAACCTGATGAATAACGCCGGCATCACCAACCGCATTTACAACTACGCCCTGGCCCTGGTGGGCTGGCTCAAGGGCGGCTTAGGCCATGTCAACGTGGTGGGCTCGGTGGTTTTTGCCGGTATGAGCGGCACCGCCATTGCCGACGCCGCCGGCCTGGGCACCATCGAGATCAAGGCGATGACGGACCATGGCTACAGCAAGGAGTTCGCCGTCGGCGTGACGGCAGCCTCGGCCACGCTGGGGCCCATCATCCCGCCCAGCCTGCCATTTGTGATCTACGGCATGATGGCCAACGTCAGCATTGGCGCGCTGTTTCTGGCGGGAATCTTGCCGGGCGTGTTGATGGCGCTTTTGATGATGCTGACCGTGGCTTACTTCGCGCACAAAAACGGCTGGGGTGGCGACGTCAAATTCAACGGCGGCAAACTGGCCAAGGCGTTTTTTGAAACCGCCGTGGTGATCGGCTGGCCGCTGCTGCTGTGGGTGTTGATCAGCAAGCTCGACTTTCCACCCCAGCTCACCGTGGCTGTGGCACTGGCTGCGCTGTTTGTGGCGGACAAGGCTTTTAACTTCCAGGCGGTGCTGCCCATCATGACGCCGGTGCTGCTCATTGGCGGCATGATCACCGGTATCTTCACGCCCACAGAAGGCGCCATTGCTGCCTGCGTGTGGTCCATGATTCTGGGCTTTGTCTGGTACCGCACCATCAACTTCAAGATGTTCGTCAAGGTATGTCTGGACACGGTAGAGACCACGGCCACGGTGCTGTTCATCGTGGCTGCGGCCTCGATCTTCGGCTGGATGCTGACCGCCACCGGCGTGACCACCGACATCGCCGCCTGGGTGCTGGACTTTACCCAAGAGGCCTGGGTGTTCCTGCTGCTGGCCAATTTGCTGATGCTGTTTGTCGGCTGCTTTCTGGAGCCGACAGCCGCCATCACCATCCTGGTGCCGATTCTGGTGCCGATTGCGATGAAGCTGGGCATTGACCCGGTTCACTTCGGACTGGTGATGGTGCTCAACCTCATGATTGGCTTGCTGCACCCGCCCATGGGCATGGTGCTGTTTGTGCTGGCCCGGGTGGCCAAGCTGTCGGTCGAGCGCACCACCATGGCCATCCTGCCCTGGCTATTTCCCCTGCTCGGCAGCTTGATCATCATCACCTATGTGCCCAGCCTGGTCTTGTGGTTGCCCAAAATGTTTTACTAGCCTTTGCATGAAAGAGTTATGCCTTGGTTGGGGTCATCCCGACAGCTCCACCTTGATGCCGCTGCGCCAATCACCGCATCGGCATGATCTTGTGAGCAGTGTGCGTGTCCGATTCTTCAAAACTGCGCCGCTACACGGTCTGCCGATGAGGCTGGGGTGGGTGGCGAAGCGAAATCAAGGAGGAGCTGCGGCCCTAGGCCGCGCGGAGGACATTCGCGTAGCTACCCACCCCGGCCTCGTCGGCCAGCAATAGAACCCAACTGCAACCTGAATTTAAAAACGCAAAACTATGATTCCATTCATCAGACTCCACACAGCAGACGACGTCGTCATAGCACGGACACAACTCATCGGCGGCACAAAAATAGAAGGCATCACCACCAAAGGCCTGATTCCCCCAGGCCACAAAGTCGCCAGCAAAGCCTTACAAACAGGCGATGCCGTCCGCCGCTACAACCAGATCATCGGCTTTGCCAGCCAGCCGATTGCTGCCGGTGAGCATGTGCACACGCACAACCTGAACATGGGGCCGGACAAGGGCGACTTTGCGCGCGACTATGCGATTGGCGCCGACGTCAAGCCTGCACCGGCCAAGCTCGAAGCCACTTTCATGGGTATCAAGCGGGCCGACGGCCGCGTGGCCACGCGCAACTACATCGGCATCCTGTCCAGCGTCAATTGCTCGGCCACCGCAGCACGCGCGATTGCCGACCATTTCTCGCGCCGCACCAACCCGGCTGCGCTCAAAGACTTTGCCAACGTGGACGGCGTGGTGGCGCTGACGCACGGCACCGGCTGCGGCATGGACGGTGACGGCCTGGGCATGAAAATCCTCGAGCGCACACTGGCCGGTTATGCCACCCACGTCAACTTTGCCGGCGTGCTGGTGGTGGGCCTGGGCTGCGAGTCCAACCAGATCAATGCCTGGCTGGCGCACAGCGCGCTCAAAGAAGGCGAGAACTTCCGGGTCTTCAACATCCAGGACAGCGGCGGTACGCGCCAGACGGTGGACAAAGGCATTGCCCTCATTCAAGAGATGCTGCCACGCGCCAACGCCGTCAAGCGCGAGCCCTGCAGCGCTGCGCATATCACCATCGGCCTGCAATGCGGCGGCTCGGACGGTTACTCGGGCATCAGTGCCAACCCGGCCCTGGGCGCAGCGGTGGACTTGCTGGTGGCGCACGGCGGCACCGCCATCCTGAGCGAAACACCTGAGATTTACGGCGCCGAGCATTTGCTCACGCGCCGCGCAGTGCGCCCCGAGATAGCGCACAAGCTGATTGGCCGCATCAAGTGGTGGGAGCAGTACACGCAGATCAACGGCGGCGAGATGAACAACAACCCCTCGCCCGGCAACAAGGCCGGCGGCCTGACCACGATTCTTGAAAAGTCTCTGGGTGCGGTGGCCAAGGGCGGTACCAGCAACCTCGAGGCGGTCTATGAATACGCCGAACCCGTCAATGCGCACGGCTTTGTTTACATGGACACGCCGGGCTATGACCCGGTGAGCGCCACAGGCCAGGTGGCCGGCGGTGCCAACTTGATTTGCTTTACCACCGGGCGCGGCTCGGCCTACGGCTGCGCGCCCTCGCCTTCACTCAAACTGGCCACCAACTCGGCTCTGTGGAAGCGCCAGGAAGAAGACATGGACATCAACTGCGGCGAGATCATTGACAGCGGCATGAGCATCCAGGCCATGGGCCAGCGTATTTTTGAAATGGTGCTGGCCACCGCCTCGGGCGAGCAAAGCAAAAGCGAAAAACATGGCTACGGACAAAACGAGTTTGTGCCCTGGCAAGTCGGGGCGGTGATGTGATGGCAGCGATACAAGAAAAACTCTTTGCAGCCGACGCGCTGCGCGCGCAATGTGCCGACATCTTGCGCGCTGCCGGCAGCCAGACCGAAGAGGCTGACAAAGTGGCGGCCAACCTCGTCATGGCCAACCTCAGCGGGCATGACTCTCACGGTGTGGGCATGCTGCCGCGCTATGTCGATGCCGTGCTCGAAGGCGGCTTGAGCCCTAACGCCAGCGTCAAGACTCTGCTGGACGCTGGCACACTGCTGTCGCTGCACGGCCAGCGCGGTT
>CANNNH010000307.1 GCA_947505915.1 Comamonadaceae bacterium | reverse complement strand
CGACTGGGGCGACGCCATGCCGCAGAGCGCGTCATCACCCAAGAGAGCCCGCGTGGCGAGACCATGTATTGGATCGGTGCCGCGGGTGCTGCCAAAGACGATGCCGAGGGCACTGATTTTCATGCCATGCAGCAAGGCGTGGTCACGCTCACGCCCTTGCAAATCGACTTGACCGATCACGCGCAATTGGCGGCGTGGCAAAACCATTTGAGCGCGGTGGACCGCCCTGCATGAAACAGCGACCCTCGTTTCCGGCCCGGATGCCCGCAGGCGACGCGTCAAAGGCAAAGGCGACACACAAGGGGCCAGCATCTCAGTTGGGGCTGGCAAGCGCCCACCCCGCGCCCACCCACAAGCCCGATCGCATCCTGGTGTCGCCAGTCACCAATACGCCCGCTGGCTTGGGTTTGGACTCGTCGGCGGTGCGCGCGAGCATGGTGCGCAAGCTGGCCCAGTCGGGATTGAGCGACCCGCAGGTGTTGGCGGCCATGGGCCTGGTACCTCGCCATCAATTTGTGGATTCGGCCTTGGCCACCCAGGCCTACGAGGACACCAGCTTGCCCATTGGCCTGGGACAAACCATTTCCAAGCCCAGCGTGGTGGCGCGCATGATTGAGTTGTTGCGCCAAGGGGCTTTGATGCAAGCCGATGGCCGCATGGGTCGGGTGCTCGAAATTGGCACTGGCTGCGGTTACCAAGCGGCGGTGCTCAGCTGCGTGGCCAAAGAGGTCTACAGCATCGAGCGTTTGCGTGGTTTGCACGACAAAGCCCGTGACAACCTGCGCCCATTGCGACTGCCGAATTTGCATTTGTTGTTTGGCGATGGGATGCTGGGCTACCCCAAAGGTGCGCCTTATGCCGCCATCATTGCCGCCGCCGGGGGGGAAGCCGTGCCCTCGGCTTGGCTGGACCAACTCGCTGTCGGGGGGCGGGTGATTGCGCCCACCGTCACGGCCAACGGCCAACAAGCTTTGGTGGTGATCGACAAAACCCCTCAAGGCTTGATGCAGCAGCAATTCGAGGCCGTGCATTTTGTCCCCCTAAAATCAGGCGTCGCTTGATGAGAGGTGGGATGAATTCCTTGCTGCGTTGCTGGGGCCTGTGGGTTGTGGGGCTGCTGATGGTCATTGGCATGGTGGGTTGTGCCTCGCGATCGGGCTTTCCGCCGCCGGTTGAAGACCGGGGCAGCAGTGCCAGGCGGCTTCCGCCACCGCCGCCGCCAAGTCCTGCCTCTGCCAGTCGACCGGCGGCACGCCCAGATCCGCAAACCTTGCCCGGTCATGAGAACATGGGCAAACCTGGGTTTTACACCGTCAAACCGGGTGACACCTTGATTCGTATCGGCTTGGATGCTGGTCAAAACTGGCGCGACTTGGTGCGCTGGAACAAGATCGACAACCCCAATTTGCTCGAGGTTGGGCAGGTGTTGCGCGTCGCGTCACCAGACCAAACGCCAGCCCCCGAGGCGGTGGTGATCAAAGCGGTCACACCCCCCACCACGGTCAATTCTGCGGGGAGTGACACCAAGGCGGCCGCAACCCTGCCCACCCCGCCTATCACTTCGACCGGTGTCGCCGCAGCTACACCGGCCACGGTGGCCGACAGCGAGGGCCTGGCTTTCATTTGGCCGCACAACGGCGCTGTCACTGCCGGGTTTGATGAGGCCAAAAACAAGGGCCTGGACCTGGCGGGTAAGGCAGGCGACCCTGTCTTGGCCGCTGCTGACGGAAAGGTTGTGTACGCCGGGTCAGGGCTGCGCGGTTATGGCAACTTGGTGATCATCAAGCACAACAACACTTTTTTAAGCGCATATGCGCACAACCAAGCTTTGTTGGTGCGCGAGGACCAATCGGTCAAGCGAGGTCAAACCATTGCCCAAATGGGCAACAGCGACGCCGACCAGGTGAAGCTGCATTTTGAAATTCGCCGTCTGGGCAAGCCGGTGGACCCCGTTAAATTTTTGCCCCCCCGTTGAAGCCTGCGTGAGCCCCAAGCCTTTGCCCGAACTCGACATCGAGTCGCTCGACCACGATGCCCAAGGTGTAGGCCACAGTGTCGAGGGGAAGGTGGTGTTTGTCGAAGGTGCGCTGCCAGGTGAGCGGGTCAGCGCCATCATCCACCGCAGCAAGAACCAGTGGGAGCAGGGCACCTTGCAGGCGGTGTTGCACGAAAGCGCTCAACGGGTCAAGCCACACTGTCCCAACTTTGGTTTGCACGCCGGCGCTTGTGGTGGCTGCAAGATGCAGCACTTGCACCCCATGGCCCAATTGGCGGTCAAACAAAGGGTGATGGAAGACAACTTGTGGCATTTGGGCAAGGTCAAGCCCGAGCGCGTCTTGCGCCCCATCCAAGGCCCCGATTGGGGTTATCGCATGCGGGCACGCCTGTCGGTGCGGTGGGTGGCCAAAAAAGGCGTGGTGTTGGTGGGTTTTCACGAACGCAAAAGCCGTTATGTGGCCGACATGCAGGTCTGCCCGGTGCTCCCGCCCCACGTCAGTGCTTTGTTGCTGCCGCTGCGTGAACTCTTGGGTGGCATGCAAGCGCGCAACACCTGCCCTCAAATTGAATTGGCTGGCGGCGACCTCACCATTGCCTTGGTGCTGCGCCATTTGGAGCCTTTGAGCCCCAGCGACTTGCAAGCCTTGCGTGCCTTTGCCATCCAGCATGGGGTGGAGTGGTGGCTCCAACCCAAGGGCCCCGACACGGTGCACCGTTTGGACAATGCCGATTCAAATTTGTTTTATGCCCTGCCCGAATTTGGCATTCAGTTGCCCTTCAAACCCACCGACTTCACCCAGGTCAACCCCCGCATCAACCGCGTCTTGGTGCAGCAGGCCTTGCAGTTGTTGGACGTTAAAGCCACTGATCAGGTGATCGATTGGTTTTGTGGTTTGGGCAATTTCACCTTGCCCTTGGCCACCCAAGCCGCTGGCGTTTTGGGGGTGGAGGGCAGCGAAGCCTTGGTGCAACGTGCCAGCCAAAACCTGGGCTTGCAACACATCCGTTTGGCCCCCACCCGCTTTGTGGCGCGCAATTTGTTTGAGATGACCGCGCAGACCTTGGTGCAAGACGGCGTGGCCGATAAATGGCTGATGGACCCGCCCCGAGAGGGTGCGTTTGCGCTGACCAAGGCCTTGGTCGATGCCTGTCAAGACGCCAGCGCATATCCCGGCTGGCAACCGCCCCAGCGGATTGTGTATGTCAGCTGCAATCCAGCCACCCTGGCGCGCGATGCGGGCTTGTTGGTGAACGTGGCGGGTTACCGTTGCACGGCTGCGGGCGTGGTCAATATGTTCCCGCACACCGCCCATGTGGAGAGCATGGCGGTGTTTGAGTTGGCTCGAGCCGGGTGAAGGGCCTTGCAGCCACAAAAAAAGGCTCCCTAGGGAGCCTTTTTTGAGCGGCATTGCCGCTGTGTGACTTGCTGGCTTAATCGCGTTCGCCACCCATGATGCCAAGCAAGG
>CANNNH010000306.1 GCA_947505915.1 Comamonadaceae bacterium | reverse complement strand
TCAGCGCCATGAGCGATTCATCGCAGACGGTTTCGTCCGTCTATCAAGCCTATGCGGGCAACACTTATCTCTTCGGGGGCAACGCTCCCTACGTGGAAGAGATGTACGAAAACTACCTCGCCAACCCCGGCAGCGTCCCTGACAGCTGGCGCCAGTATTTCGATGCGCTTCAACACGTGCCCGCGTCCGACGGCAGCAATGCCAAAGACGTCCCACATCTGCCCGTGGTCAATGCCTTCGCCGAACGCGCCAAACAAGGTGGAACCCGTGTGGTCATGGCCAGCGCCGACGCCGAAATGGGACGCAAACGCACCGCCGCGCAGCAGCTGATTGCCGCCTACCGCAATGTGGGCCAACGCTGGGCCAACCTCGACCCACTGCAACGCACCGAGCGACCCAATATTCCCGAGCTTGAACCCTCGTTCTATGGTTTTGGCGACGCCGACCAAGAAACCGTGTTTGACACCAGCAACACCTTTTTCGGCAAAGATCGCATGAGTCTGCGCGAATTGGTCAACGCCTTGCGCGAAACCTATTGCGGCACCTTGGGTGCTGAATATATGTACACCACCGACATGGGGCAAAAGCGTTGGTGGCAGCAAAAGTTGGAAAGCATTCGCAGCAAACCCACCTTCAGCGTCGAGAAGAAAAAACACATTCTCGAGCGCCTGACCGCCGCAGAAGGCTTAGAGCGTTATTTGCACACCAAATACGTGGGCCAAAAGCGCTTCTCCTTAGAAGGCGGTGAAAGCTTTATCGCCGCCATGGACGAGCTGATCCACATGGCCGGTATCAAGGGTGTTCAAGAGGTGGTGATTGGCATGGCCCACCGTGGCCGCTTGAATGTGCTGGTCAACACCATGGGCAAATTGCCAGCAGATATGTTTGCCGAGTTCGACCACACCGCGCCTGAAGAGCTGCCCGCGGGTGACGTGAAATACCACCAAGGCTTTAGCTCAGACGTGTCCACCCCAGGCGGACCGGTTCACCTGAGCTTGGCGTTCAATCCCTCGCACCTAGAAATCGTCAACCCTGTGGTGGAGGGCTCGGTGCGTTCGCGCATGGACCGCCGCGATGACCCCAAGGGTAGCCAAGTGCTGCCGGTGCTGGTGCATGGTGACGCTGCCTTTGGCGGCCAAGGCGTGAACCAAGAAACCTTGGCGCTGGCGCAAACCCGTGGCTATTCCACAGGCGGCACGGTGCATATCATCATCAACAACCAAATCGGTTTCACTACCTCTGACCCACGCGATATGCGCTCCTCGGTGTTTTGCACCGACATCGTCAAGATGGTCGAAGCGCCCGTGCTGCATGTGAACGGCGACGACCCAGAGGCGGTGGTGTTGGCCACGCAACTTGCGCTGGAATACCGCATGGAATTCCGCCAAGACGTGGTGGTCGACATCACCTGTTTCCGTAAGTTGGGCCACAACGAACAAGACACGCCCAGCCTGACACAGCCCTTGATGTACAAAAAAATCGCGGCCCACCCCGGTACGCGCAAGATGTACGCCGAGCGTTTGGCTTCTCAAGGCATGGGCGAGAGCTTGGGCGACGAGATGGTCAAGGCCTACCGCGCAGCACTCGATGCTGGCAAAAACACCTCTGACCCAGTGCTTAGCAATTTCAAAACCAAGTTCACTGTCGACTGGTCGCCTTTCTTGGGCAAAAAATGGACCGATGCGGCTGACACCGCCCTGCCCACGGCCGAGTGGAAACGCTTGGCCGAGCGCATCAGCACCATTCCTTCTTCCGTTACACCACATTCCTTGGTGAAAAAGGTTTATGACGATCGCGCTGCCATGGGCCGCGGCGACTTGCCGGTGGACTGGGGCATGGGCGAGCACATGGCGTTTGCCTCCTTGGTGGCCAGTGGATTTCCAGTACGTTTGTCCGGTGAGGACTGCGGACGCGGCACGTTTACCCACCGCCATGCGGTCATTCACGACCAAAACCGAGAAAAGTGGGACACAGGCACCTACATCCCTTTGCAAAACGCGGCCGACAACCAGTCGCCTTTCACCGTCATCGACTCCATCTTGTCCGAAGAAGCGGTGTTGGGCTTTGAGTATGGCTACGCTTCGAACGACCCCAACACCTTGGTCATTTGGGAGGCGCAGTTTGGTGACTTTGCCAACGGTGCGCAGGTGGTCATCGACCAGTTCATCGCCTCGGGTGAAGTCAAGTGGGGTCGTGTCAACGGCATCACGCTCATGCTGCCCCATGGCTACGAGGGCCAAGGTCCTGAGCACAGCTCAGCACGAGTTGAGCGCTTCATGCAGTTGGCGGCGGACACCAATATGCAAATCGTGCAGCCCACCACCGCTAGCCAAATCTTCCACGTGCTGCGTCGCCAAATGGTGCGCAACCTGAGGAAGCCTTTGATCATCTTCACGCCCAAGTCCTTGTTGCGTCACAAAGACGCCACCTCGCCTGTGTCCGAGTTCACCAAGGGCGGTTTTCAAACCATCATTCCTGAGTCCAAAGACATCAAGGCTGACAAGGTGAAACGCGTGGTGGTGTGTTCCGGCAAGGTCTATTACGACTTGGCCAAAAAGCGCGAGGACAACGGTCACGACGACACGGCCTTGCTGCGCTTGGAGCAGCTCTACCCCTTCCCACACAAAGTATTTGCTGCGGAGTTAAAAAAATACCCCAACGTCAGCGAAGTGTTGTGGTGCCAAGACGAGCCACAAAACCAAGGGGCTTGGTTCTTTGTGCAGCACTATTTGTTTGAAAACATGGCCACTGGCCAAAAGCTGGGCTACAGCGGTCGCGCTGCCTCGGCCTCACCCGCTGTGGGCTACTCCCATTTGCACCAAGACCAGCAAAAAGCACTGGTTGACGGTGCGTTCGGACGCCTCAAGGGTTTCATATTGACCAAATAGGAAAAACACATCATGGCCATCATTGAAGTCAAAGTACCGCAACTCTCAGAATCAGTGGCTGAAGCCACTTTGTTGCAATGGAAGAAAAAAGTCGGCGACGCTGTTGCTGTCGACGAAATATTGATCGACGTCGAAACTGACAAAGTGGTGCTCGAAGTCCCCGCGCCCTCTGCGGGTGTGTTGGTCGAGATCGTCGCCGCCAATGGCGCCACCGTCATGGCCGAGCAACTCATCGCCCGCATCGACACCACCGCCACTGCGGTGGCGGCCGGTCCAGTGGCTGCCAAACCCGCCGCCGTTGCGCCAACTGCTGCGCCTGTCGCCACTTCTGCGCCAGTCAGTGCCAGTCATGCAGGCGTTGCCATGCCCGCAGCTGCCAAGCTCATGGCCGATAACAACCTGTCTTCAGGATCGGTCGCAGGTACCGGCAAAGACGGTCGCGTCACCAAAGGCGATGTGCTGTCCGCAGTCGCTGGAGGCGTTCAATCTACCGCCGCTGTTATTCCCACAGGTGTACCCACAAAGGCCTTGCCACAAGTTGCTGGGCCTGTAATTGACTTAGCTGAACGTCCCGAG
>CANNNH010000305.1 GCA_947505915.1 Comamonadaceae bacterium | reverse complement strand
GTTTGGCCTACGCGCTGGGGGTGATTGCCAGCATGCTGGCGCTGGCGCTCTTGGTGGCGGGCCTGCGGGCATCGGGTCAGCAACTGGGCTGGGGCTTTCAGTTGCAGTCACCCCTGGTGGTGTCTTCGCTTGCCCTTCTATTTACTTTGATTGCTTTAAACCTCTTGGGCGTTCTTCAAGTTCACGCTTCATGGAGCAGTGGCTTGGCGGCGCAATGGGTGCGTCACCCGCTTGCCGACGCTTTGCTCTCTGGCGTATTGGCGGTGGTGGTGGCTGCGCCCTGTACCGCGCCTTTCATGGGAGCCTCGGTGGGTATTGCACTCACCTTGCCCTTGTGGCAAGGCCTGTTGATTTTTGTTGCTTTAGGCGCGGGCTTGGCACTGCCCTTCACGCTTTTGAGTTGGGTGCCAGCTTGGGCACGCTGGTTGCCACGCCCAGGCATTTGGATGGAGCGTCTTCGCCAGTTGCTGGCCTTTCCCATGTTGGCCACCGTGGTGTGGTTGTTGTGGGTGCTGGGTCAGCAAACCAGCATCGATGGCATGGCGGTAATGCTGGCTGTGCTGTTGTTGGTGAGCGCCTGTGTGTGGGCGCTGGGTTTGTCCGGCAAAGCCCAATGGCTGGGTATGGGTTTGTGGGGCGGACTCTTGTTATTGTTGGTTTTCACATGGGGACCGATGGTTTGGAAAGAACCCCCTGCCATCGCTGACAAGACCAGCAGCAACTCTGACTGGCAAGCTTGGTCGCCTGAGCGAGAGGCCTCTGCGCTGCAAGCGGGTCAAACCGTCTTCATCGATTTCACTGCGGCTTGGTGCGTCACCTGCCAAGTCAACAAACAAACCACGCTGCGTGACGCCAAGGTCTTGCAAGCGTTTGCGGATAAAAAAGTGCTGCTTTTTCGCGCTGACTGGACACGGCGCGACCCCACCATCACCCAAGCGCTGGGGCGTTTGGGACGCAGCGGTGTTCCTGTGTACGTCTTGCTTGCCCCCCAGCAGCCCCCCAAGGTCTTGTCAGAGGTGCTCAGCCCTGACTTGGTACTTCAAGCCCTCTCCCTCATTCCCCTGCCACAATAAGCTTCATGAACGCACCACTCCTTAACGACACCTTCCTCAAAGCCTGCTTGCGTCAGGCCACCGACCACACCCCCGTTTGGCTGATGCGCCAAGCTGGACGCTACCTGCCCGAGTACTGCGCCACCCGCGCCAAGGCGGGCAGCTTCATGGGGCTGGCCACCAATGTGGACTACGCTACCGAAGTCACCCTGCAGCCGCTGGACCGCTATGCGCTGGATGCGTCGATTTTGTTCTCCGACATCCTGACCGTGCCCGACGCCATGGGCCTCGGCCTGTCGTTCGCCTTGGGTGAAGGTCCGAAGTTTGAGAAAGTGGTGCGCGACGAAGCCGCTGTGGCCGCCTTGGCGGTGCCCGATATGCACAAGCTGCAATACGTGTTTGACGCGGTCACCAGCATTCGCAAGGCATTGAAGGGCCGCGTGCCCCTCATTGGTTTTTCTGGCAGCCCTTGGACACTGGCTTGCTATATGGTCGAAGGTGGCGGCTCGGACGACTACCGTTTGGTGAAGAGCCTGATGTACAGCCGCCCCGACCTGATGCACCGCATCTTGGCCATCAATGCCGACGCGGTGGCCCTTTATTTAAATACCCAAATTGAGGCCGGTGCCCAAGCGGTGATGGTGTTTGACAGTTGGGGCGGCGTGTTGGCCGACGGCGCTTTCCAAGAATTCAGCTTGGCCTACACCCGAAGGGTTCTGGCGCAGCTGAAACGTAGCCATGATGGTGCTGTCATTCCCAGACTGGTGTTCACCAAAGGCGGCGGCTTGTGGCTGCCCGAGATGAAAGACCTGGACTGCGAGGTGCTGGGCTTGGACTGGACCATGAACCTGGGCACCGCCCGGCGTTTGGTCGGTGGCGAGGTCGGTGGACCTGGCAAAGCGTTGCAAGGCAATATCGACCCGAATATTCTGTTTGCGCCGCCCAAGCAGATCGCAACAGAGGTACATCGCGTGCTGGACAGCTTCGGCAAGCCCCATACCGATACCCTCACCACGGGCCCCACGCACATCTTCAACCTCGGTCACGGCATCAGCCAGTTCACGCCACCCGAGCATGTCAGCGCCTTGGTGGACGCGGTGCACAGCCACTCCAAAAAACTGCGTCAAGTCGCCTGAACAGCGCTTTTGACAAAAAAGTTTTACGTGACGCTTAGTAGTTATGCACAATTTTTTGGCGACTGCTTAACTAAGGACTTACACCCTCAAAAAAATTTGCAGATCTTCAGTTTTTATTTAAGTGTTTGATTTATATAGATTCCATGGTCTGCCAATTTTTCGTGCATTGTGTTCAAAGCCTTGATTTATCGGGCTTGCGGCGCCTGTCTTGCAAGCTGTCAACAAAGTTATCCACAGAATTTTGGGATGACTCTCAAAGCCCCTTCTCAATCAATGACTTAGCGCAATTTGTGAAGATTTGCATCAGTTTCACGCCGCAAATGAGGGCTTGACATGCGGAGAGAAATTTCTGTTCTGGTACCCACACCCGCTTACAGCCGATTAACAGGGCCATTGACTTACGAGACTGAGGAAGAGGTGCAAGTCGGTTGTCTGGTACGGGTGCCTTTGGGACAACGCGATACCTTGGGATTGGTTTGGCACCAAGCGCCTGAACAACCCCAAACTTCTTCCCCCACCCTCAAAACCATCCATTCGGTTTTGCATGGCATCCCCCCTTTGTCTGCCAATTGGTTGAAACTGATTGACTTCGCGGCCCACTATTACCAACGCAGCGCCGGTGAATTTGCCATGGCCTGCTTGCCGCCCTCCTTGCGAGACATGACTGCGCTGCAGTTTGAGCGAAAGCTCTCGCGCCTCAAACCCTTGGCATCCGTCAGCGCGGAAAAAGCTTTGGCGCCATCTCTCACCCCTGAACAAACGCAAGTGTTGGCGCAACTCGCCCAACACGGCGGCCCATTTTTGTTACATGGCAACACCGGCAGCGGCAAAACCGAGGTGTATTTGCGCCGCGCGGCCTTGGTGCTGGAAGATTCCCCACAAGCCCAAGTCTTGTTGCTGGTGCCAGAGATCAACCTCACGCCCCAGCTGGAAGCCAGGGTGCGCCAACGCTTTGCCCATCTAGGCGACAGCGCCATCGTTGCCATGCACAGCGCCATGACACCTGCGCAACGCCTCAACAGTTGGTTGGCAGCCCATTTGGGGTCGGCGCGCATTGTGCTGGGCACACGTTTGGCGGTGCTGGCCTCCATGCCAAACCTGAAACTTATTGTGGTTGATGAGGAGCACGACCCGAGCTACAAACAGCAAGAGGGTGCCCGCTACTCTGCCCGCGATTTGGCGGTCTACCGTGGCCAGCTTGAAGGTGCTCAGGTGCTGCTGGGTTCAGCCACGCCCTCTCTTGAGAGTTGGCACCACAGCCGAGCTGCGGTGGACGGT
>CANNNH010000304.1 GCA_947505915.1 Comamonadaceae bacterium | reverse complement strand
ATCATCAAACAGCGTCACTTGTTGGCGCGCCGCAAAAAACACCTCAAAAGCGGGAACGGCCAAATCGGTGGGCTCCCCGGCATGGGCCAAGGCTTGGCTGATCATGTCCCGGCGCATGGCGCTGAAATCGTGCGGTTTTTCGGCCATCGCCGCCAGCGCCCGGCTGCGCGCTTGCTGGACCCATTCGGGCTGGCTGTACATGGCCGCTGCCCCCGGTGCATGCGCGAGCAGCCACTGTTTCAAAGCTTGCTCGGCACGGACCATGATGGGGCCGATGGGCCACAAGGTGTCGTCCAAATCCAAACTGATGGCACGGATGAGGCTGGGGTGGGGGGCGGGTATATTCATGGGTGAGCGAGAATACCGCATGCCTGCATCACCGCGCTTTGCCGCAGAACCCCCCTTTCACCATGGTCAAGCTGCCCGCACCGCGGTGCTGTTTTGCAACCTGGGTACCCCCGACGCCCCCACGGGCGCGGCTTTGCGCCGTTATTTGGCCGAATTTTTGAGCGACCCCCGGGTGGTGGAAATCCCACGCCTGCTGTGGTTGGCCATCTTGCACGGCATCATTTTGCGGGTACGACCCAAGAAATCGGCACTGAAATACGCCGCCATTTGGACCGAAAACGGATCCCCCCTCAAGGTTTGGACCGAAAAGCAGTCCCAACTGCTGGAGCAGGCCTTGCAAGGCCCCGACAGCGCGGTGTTGGTGCGTTACGCCATGCGCTATGGCAACCCGTCGATAGCGCAGCAACTCGAAGCGCTGAAACAAGACGGTGCCACCCGCGTGCTGATCCTGCCGGCTTACCCCCAGTATTCAGCCACCACCACGGCCAGCGTGTTTGATGCGGTTTACGCATGGGCAGGGCGCACCCGCAGCATCCCCGAGTTGCGCTTTGTCAACCACTACCACGACCACCCTGCCTACATCCATGCCCTGGCGCAAACGGTGCGGGCCCATTGGGCTGAAAAAGGCCGTGGTGACCACTTGGTGATGAGCTTTCACGGGGTGCCCGAGCGCACCTTGCAACTGGGCGATCAATACCATTGCGAATGCCACAAAACCGCCCGGCTGATGGCCGAGCAATTGGGTTTGGTCAAAGGCCAATACAGCGTGACCTTTCAGTCGCGTTTTGGCAAGGCCAAATGGTTGGAGCCTTATACCGAACCCACCGTGCGCCAACTGGCGCAAAACGGCACCAAACGAATTGACATTGTGTGCCCGGGCTTTAGCAGCGACTGCCTGGAAACCCTGGAAGAAATCGCCATGGAAGTGTGCGACGCCTTCATGGAAGAAGGCGGTGAAACCTTTCACTACATCCCCTGCTTGAACGACCACCCTGAGTGGATCCAAGCCCTGGTGCAAGTGACCCACCTGCACACGGGTGGTTGGCCTTTGGGCCTGCCCAGCGAGGCCTCGGGGGCGATTTCACGGCAAGCGGCTCTGGACATGGGCGCCACCGTCTGAGTCGCGCGTGACGGGTTTTGGCCTTAGGCTTCGCGCCGAGCGAAAACCGTTAAAGAAAAATACCTGAAATTGCGGCAGTCGCCTGGCCCGACGGTGGCCAGCTTTGGCCCCCTGCTCAAGGGGTTTTGACGGGCCCATTGGTCGGTGCTGGGGCCGGGGCCACCGAATTGGGCATGGGTGTCACCAAGCCAGCTGCGCCTAGGCCGGAACCACTGGCCGGGGCCGCTGGCAAAGTGCTGACGCCAGGGGCCGCCAGGGGTGCATCAGAGGGCTGGTTACCTGAGGCCTCGACCGCATCTGCGGGCAGCACCATAGGGGGCGGCGCAGGCGGGTTGGGGTCCGCCGGTGCAGCCATGCTGGGGGACTGCGGCACATCGGACGACTTGGGCATGAGCAATACACCAGCACACACAGCTATTGCCAACACAGCCAGCCACAAAAAGGCACTCGACCGTGACTCGCCTTCGTCGCTACCACTGGACAAACTTTGGGGCGGTGGCGGGTCGATGTCAGCGGTGGCCACGGCCACATGGGTCATGACCGAGGACAGGTCGGCACCGGCCGGTCCAGGCGCATGAGGCATTTGCGCCACCACGGGCGCTGGGGCCTGCTCAGTGTCTGAGGGGGTCAAGGGCTCGGTGACTGGATGGGCCGACTCAGGGTCAGCTTGGGCTTGCACAAAAGCGCTTTCGGGTGGCAAACCCAGCAAAGTGGCTATTTTTCGGGCTGCAGTGGCCTTGACAGACTCACTGTAAAAAGAGCTGCTGCCACCGTCTTCAATTTGTCGAACTTGGCGCAGCGACAAACACGAACGGGTGGCCAAATCGGTTTGGGCCCAGCCCTTGCCTTCGCGCCGTAGTCGCAAAAAAGCCCCATTGATCATGCGGGCGGGCTCGTTCATGGCGGCAGGGTGGACTTGGGTTTACTTGACCAGCAACAACTCGCCCTTGATCGACGCACCCTTTTGAACCGACAAGGTTTGGTAAACCACATGGCCATCGACGGAGGCAGAGGAGGTCACGATCAACTCACTGCAAGTGGCCGTGCCGGTGAACTTGCCTTTGATGTGAAGGCTCTGGCAGGTGACCACACCTTCAACTTGACCGCGTGAACCAATCGTCAACTCATCCACTTGGATTTGGCCATTGAGCGTTCCCTCCACATGGATCGCGCCCTTGGCAGCAATCTCGCCGCGAAAAGAGAAGCCCTCGCTCAATATGGATGGCTTGGCTGTGGAGTTGGAGATGATGTCCATCATGCTGTTGCGCTGCGGCGCTGGGTTGGGTTGGGTAAGGGGTGCGGAAGCGGGTGCGAGAGGGGGCGAAGGTGGCGCCAAGTCCAACGGCTCAACCACTGGCTGAGCCTCGGTCTCAGTCCCTGGGGTGACGGCCAAAACAGTCTCTGGCTGTGCACTAGGGTTGGTTTTGAATTTGTTGAACATATTGGGCGGTTCGAATAACTTTTTGGGGATTGACAGGGTAACCGCCAACGAGAATTTCCAAGTGCAGGTGCTTGCCAGTGGTTACACCGGTATTGCCAACCCGACCCAAAATGGTCTCGGTGGTCACTTTGTCGCCCACTTCCACCTTCATATTGGCCAAATGACCATATAAAGATTCAATGCCGTTGCTGTGTCTGACCACCACGGTATTGCCGTATTGTGGATGATATTTGGCCAGAACCACAATCCCGGGTTTCACAGGGTGGACATTGTCGTCTTCGGTCTCACTCAGCAAATCCACCCCAGTGTGAAAATTGGACAAGCCGCTGATGGGGTGTTTGCGGATACCGAAGTCTGAACTGACGCTGTAATTGGACACCGGCATGCGATTGGGCAGGGCATATAAGACTTCGCGCATGGCGCGGTTGTTGGACAACTCTTCCGCCACTTTGCCACGCAAGAAGGGGTTGGCATTGAGGTTGTCGCCCAGGTTAAAGCCGCCATTGGCCGAGTTTTGCTGAATCACCCGAATGACTTTTTCGGTCAAACCCGACGAGT
>CANNNH010000303.1 GCA_947505915.1 Comamonadaceae bacterium | reverse complement strand
GCACACCGATGAGATGGCCCAGGCACGCCGGGTGCTGGCTTTGCTGCTGGCCCAAGTGCCCGTCAAAACCGCTGTGCGCCTGACCGCCGACATCACCGGCCAAGCCCGCAACCTTTTGTACCCACTGGCTTTGCAAATGCAGCATGGCGACGACAAAGAAGGCTTGGATTGACCTGAGCGCCATAGCACCAGATCGGGCTTTGGCATTGGAGCAAATGGTGCGGCTGGCGGGGATCGAACCCACGACCCTTGGCTTCGGAGGCCAATACTCTATCCACTGAGCTACAGCCGCATTGAAAGAGCCGCCATTGTAGGTGCGCTCAGTGCCTGCGCTGTCCAAGGCTTGGCTTGTTCGCTTGGCTTGGTTTTGCATGCAAGCCACGTGTCAGAACGCAACAAGGGCAAATGTATAATTCTGGATTGAATTCAGCGCCTCAGCACAGGACACGCCCATGAGCGATATGCACGAAGAAGACCACTCCGGCCCCGTTAAAACACCTGCTCAATTGCTGGTGACGGTGGCCATTTCATTCATTGCGCCTGTGTTCATCATCATCGGCTTGGTCTACTACGTCACCACCCAAAACAAGCCTGCCGCCGGTGCCGACAACTCACCCGAAGCCGTGGCTGTTCGGCTACAAAAGGTGGGCATCGTTGAAGTTCGCGATGCCAACCGCGAGTTGAAGTCGGGTGAGGATGTCTATAAAGTTCAATGCATGGCCTGCCATGCGGTGGGCGCGGCGGGTGCACCGAAATTGGCGGACGCGGGTGCCTGGGGTGCGCGCATCAAAACAGGCTATGAAAGCCTGCTCAATTCGGCCCTCAAAGGCAAGGGTGCGATGGGTGCTCAAGGCGGTGGTGACTACGACGACCTGGAGATTGGCCGTGCAGTGGTTTACATGGCCAATGCGTCTGGCGCCAAATTTGCCGATCCCAAAAAGCCTGAAGCCGCCAAGTAAAACTGAGTGTGCTTGAGATAAAAGGTCCCTTGGGACCTTTTTCACTTTTGCGCCCGGGTTTGCTGGACTGGCGCCCATCCTCGGGCCGGCGGTATCAAGATGGCATCAAGCCTTGTGCTGCAAAGACCAGGCTTGCGGGCTGGTGACATAGCCAAACTGCACGGGCATGGCTGCACTTTGGCACTCTTGCGCGACCCACAAGCCCTTCTCTAGGGCCTCGGCGGCCCAAGGCACATCTTGGCTTTGCAACAAACCAAAGCCCACATCGCAAGCCAAGTAGACCTTGCCATGCTCATCCACCCAACACTGCTGCACCTGGGCAGGAATGCCTGTGTGGGTGCGCACCGTTCCGTCCGGGTCAACGCGCCAGACCCAAGGCGTGGCTTCCAATTCGACAAACACCTGTTGCGGACCATTTTGAAAGTACCAACAGCCATGCGCGTCGGCCAGGTAATTGCGGCCAATGAATTCGATCAGTTTGTCATGCTTGAGTTGTGAGCCTTTGCTCACGGGGAATGCGCCGCCCGCTTGGGCTTGATCATCGCGCATATACCAATGGCCACGCGCGTCCAAACCCAGCCAGCCATGGCAAGCGGGAACATGAGGCCACTTGGCCATGGCTTGTTTGACAATATCGTCCATCAGGGATGAAGCCTCCACCATTGCATCAGGTATTCTGGCAAAGCCAGCAAGCCCCCAGGCGGGGGGCCTTGTAAAAATCCCACATGCCCGCCGGTTTCAGTTTGGCACAGCACCACCGATGGGCTCACCTGATCGGGCTGTGGCCAACTGTGGGCAGGTACAAATGGGTCATTGCGTGCGTGGATGATCAAGCTGGGGCAGGCAATGTCGCGCAGCCCAGGCTTGGCCGATGCGCGTCGCCAGTAGTCTTCTGTGTTGGCAAAACCATGCAATGGGGCGGTGAACACATTGTCAAAGTCGTACAAGGTGTTTGCCCGTTGCATGGTCGACAAGTCAAACAAGCCCGGATGGCGTTGCCACAACTGCGCCGCACGGTGTTTCATGCTGCGCAAAAACATGGGCGTATAGGTCCAGCGGTTGAGTCCGCGCCCCATGGCATGGCCACTGGCGGCCAGGTCAGTCGGCGCACACACGGCCGCAATGGATTGCACAACCAGCCCTGCTTGACGGCCTGTCTCCTGGGCCCAGCGCAGCAAGGCATTGCCACCGAGCGAGACCCCAGACGCATGCTGTCGGGCATGCGTCAAGCGCAAGCGTCGCAATATCCAATCTATTTCCTGATGGTCACCCGAGTGATAGGCGCGTGGCCGTCGATTGAGTTCACCACTGCACCCTCTGAAATGCGGCACCGCCACATGCCAACCGGCGGCGTGGGCCACGTGTGCGCAGGAGCGGATGTAATGGCTTTGTGAGGAACCCTCCAAGCCATGAAACATGACCCAACAAGGTTGTCCCGCTTGCCCCGGCCAAAAATCCACGTCAATGAAATCGCCGTCTGGGCTGTCCCAGCGTTCACGCTGCCAAGGGATGGGTGGACCTGCCTGTGACCACAAAGCCGATGCAATGGTTTGCACATGGCCGCCCACCGCCCACAGCGGTGCACGGTAAGTCCATTTCAATGCAACACCTGCGGCGCGTCCTCAATTTCTGGCGCATCACTCTCAGTGCCTGGGCTGGCATGGTGGACCACCAAGCGCCAGCCTTGGGCGGTACGGTGGTAGACATTGGTCGCGGTCACATAAGCTTCGCGGGGACCATCGGGTGTGAGAATTTGAATGGTTTCGATCACACTGTGCACGGCGCTGGTGAGCGACTCGACTTTGCGCAAGCGTCTTGGATGGGCCTGGATGGTGCCGTTAGTGAACATGCTCTCGAACGTGGCCCGAATGGCCAACGCCCCCAGCACCCGAGGGCCGCCAGGGTGGACGCACACGACGTCTTCTTCATCCGACCAACAAGCCATCAAGCGCTCGATGTCGCCGTTTTGCATGGCCTCATAAAAAGCCATCTCTACATCGTCAGCACTGCCGCCCAAGGCGGCGGCACGCAATTTATCTTTGGGCATGGTGTGATTGTGCCTTGCTGCACCAGCGCATAAAAAACCCCGGCACACGGCCAGGGTTGTGGGGCGAGCGTAGACTGAGTTTCACTTTTTGCCGCGGTACTTTCGCAAGGCGGCGAGTTGGGCCGCAAAAATCATCAGCTCGGATTGGGCAGCAGCCATGTCCACTTCGGTTTTGGCATTGCGAAGGTTTTCTTCGGCCGATTTTTTAGCGGCATTGGCACGCTCTTCGTCCAGGTCTTTGCCGCGCACAGCGGTATCGGACAGCACGGTTACTGAGTCGGGTTGCACCTCCAAGATGCCGCCCGCGACAAACACAAACTCCTGCTCACCATCAGGCTTGTGGATGCGCACCGAGCCGGCTCGGATGCGTGAGATCAAAGGGGTATGGCGCGGGTAAATGCCCAACTCGCCCACTTCCCCTGGCAGCGCCACAAAGGTGGCTTCACCAGAGTAAATCAGCTC
>CANNNH010000302.1 GCA_947505915.1 Comamonadaceae bacterium | reverse complement strand
TTCAAGAGACCCTGGGCACTAAAGCCAACCAGCACCTTACTTTTGGACATTTTGAAAAAGCGATCGTGCATTTTCATCAAAACCTGGCGCAGCACCTGTCGAACCACGAAGGGTCGTAAGGAGAGAGGTGAGCTGTGTCACCGTGGTGCTTCGGGGACTAATTGGAATCTGGCCCCGTATTCCACACCGGGGGGCATGGGCTAAGCGCATGGTTTGGTCGAACTGTTCATGCAGTTGCCAACGCCAAAACGACCCCGTATTGGTGTGGCGCCAGTCATCCTCTTGCGCTGTTCAACAAGTCCTTGCATCCGCCGACAGGTCTGGTGCGCTGGATCAGTCAGTTTCATGTTGATCAACAGAGGATCCAGGCGCGCACGATTCAGGGACGGTTTGCCCACTATCTGGGCGCTAACAGCGGTTGCTGTGAGGTCTTGGTTCAGCGCATGCTGAAGCGAACTGGCAGCGTGGCGCTGCTGCGGGAACTGTGCGAATTTTGATTTAGTGGCAACATTACTACTTGTTAGTGTCACAGTTACTACACTTCACGAAATATGAGCACCTCTGAACTGTTTCTTGTAGCACTGCTAGTTATATTCAGCCTGCCCTATCTGGTGTGGCGTCTGGCCGATACCGACAACTATGCACCCTTGGTTGTAGTCCAGATAGGTGCAGGTATTTTGCTGGGGCCAGGTGTGCTGGGGGCGCAATTCCCACAGGTGTATCAAGCCATATTTACGCCGTCCGTGCTAGGCAGCTTGAACGGCCTAGCCTGGTGGGGCGTGATGCTTTTTGTCTGGCTTGCGGGTTTGGAGCTGGACTTGGAACAAGCCTGGACACATCGGCGTGAAAGTGCAATCACCGCCGCCCTGGCCCTGGGTGCACCCCTGGTTTTGGGCTGCGTCGCCGCCTACGCCATGGTTTTGAAGCCTGGCTGGATGGGATCGACCGCGACCCAATGGCAGTTTGTGCTGGGTGTGGCGATGTCTTGCGCGGTGACCGCCTTACCCATTCTGGTTTTGTTTTTGGAAAAGCTGCACATCCTGCGCACCGAGTTGGGCCAGCGCATTCTTCGCTACGCCAGTTTGGACGATATCCTGATTTGGGGCGTCCTGGCCCTGATCCTGATGGACTACCAGCGGGCGGGCTTGCAGCTGGTTTTCCTGCTCTTGTTCGTACTGATGTCTTGGTGCCTGAGGGCCATCATGCCGCGCGTACCGGTGCGCGATCGGCTCTACCTAGGGCTAGTCTGGCTGGCTTTATGCGCCCTGGGCGCCGATGTGGCGGGCTTGCACTTTATGGTGGGTGCATTTTTAGCCGGCGTGGTCATTGATGCGCACGCCATCGAACAAGCCCAGCGCGATGCGCTGCGCAACAGTGTATTGATACTCATGATGCCGGTGTTTTTTCTCAGTACCGGCCTGCGTACGCAATGGGGGCTAGGCGGGAGCGCTGTTTTTGTAGCTGCTGCCTGGTTGCTGCTGGCTGCGGTGAGCGGCAAGTTGCTGGGCGTGCACCTGGCCGGGCGCATTCTGGGTTGGAAACGCGGCGAAGCCTCTTTGATCGGTTGGTTGCTGCAGACCAAGGCCTTGATCATGATTATTTTTTGCAACATCTTGCTGGACAAAGGCATTATTTCCAACGACGCTTTTACCGCGCTATTGCTGATGGCACTGGCCAGCACGATGCTGACGGTGCCGGTGGTCAATAGGAATTTGCGTCAATACCTGGGATCGCCAAGACAATAATTCCAGCATTTGCGTTTCTATTTTCTTGACCTCAGGAAAACTGAAGCTGGGACGGTGAATAAAAACCTAGGCTGAAACGTGCCTATCAATGTAATCGGTATGGTCGGGCATGTTGCCCACCGTGAGTGCGATCGCCTTGTGAACACTGGCAAAGTGCCTTCGCAAAGAAGCAATATCCATCAAATCAACGAATGGGTCATAGGTTTTTGGCTTGATGCCCAACCCCATCATGATCGCGATGAAGGAAGGCTCCATAAATCCACTTTTATCGTAAATTACCACTCGCCCCGTTTCACGGAAAAGTTCAATCTGATGGCACAGTGAATCGGAAATGGAAATGTTGGCGCAATACTTCCAGAACTCCGAATCGGTGCGGCTGGTGAGCTTGTAATGCATGATGATGAAATCTCGCACTGACTCATAACGTATAGATATCTGACGATTGAACTCGTCTGCTAGTTCCGGGCGAAAATCGCTGTCAGGAAAATTTTCAATAAGCATGCCTACCGCCGTTTCGATGAGGCTCAGACTCGTAGATTCCAACGGCTCAACGAAGCCAGCGGACAAACCAATAGCAACACAGTTCTTGACCCATGAACGCTTGCGACGCCCGGTTGTGAAGCGCAATTGACGTGGTGAATCTAACGCTTCACCATCTAGTCCGTCAAGCAGCACGCGGGTAGCTTCTTCGTCACTGATAAACGAATTGCAATACACGTGGCCATTGCCCGTGCGGTGCTGAAGGGGAATGCGCCACTGCCATCCAGCGGCTTTGGCTGTAGACCGAGTAAACGGAGTAAGTTTTGCCAGCCTAGCACTCGGCACAGCCAACGCACTGTTACAGGGAAGTTGGGAACTCCAATCGTCGTAGCCCGCCTTCAGCGCCCCTTCGATGAGTAGCCCGCGAAAACCTGAACAATCAATAAAAAGGTCTCCCTCAATGCGTCGACCATCGTGCAATGTTATTGCCTCAATGAAGCCGTTGGTTGGGTGGAGCACCACCTCGACAATCGTCGCCTCGATACGGCGAGCGCCAAGCCTAACGGCATAGTCACGAAGATAGGTTGCATAGAGACCGGCGTCGAAATGGAATCCATAGGAGTAGGCATTGCTTGCGGATGCTTGCTCGCCCACCGGAGGTGTAAACCGCATGTTGCGAGCCATTACGCCCGAAACTGAAAAGTCGTCAAGTGAAGGAAAACGGGCATCAAGTCCTTGCATTCGAAGCCAGTGCATATGGGGAGAGCGATTCTCAATGGAGGGGCCGTAGTCGCCAAAACCATGGAAGATGCTATTGCCGATATGGCCCCAATCCTTAAACTCAATACCTAGCTTAAAAGTAGCCTTGGTTTTACGGACGAAATCTGCACCATCCAACCCAAGCGCCTTGTTAAAAAAACGAATGGTTGGCAAGGTGGCCTCACCCACTCCTATAGTGCCGATCTCTGGTGATTCAATCAAGGTGATTTCGCACTCGGGGGGCAGCCTCTGGGCCAAAGGCGCTGCGGTCATCCATCCCGCGGAGCCACCACCGACAATCACTATTTTTCTGATGGGTTTGCCACTCATACAGGTTTCTCCCTAGTCACCGTGGGTGAGGCTTTCATAAAAAATATTCCAGTCAGATTTAAAGACTCTTGACTCACTATTTTTGAGCAATATCTGCGTATTGGGCAGGGGAATCCCCATACGGCGGTAGTAATGGTTGTAGCCAATCATCCAGGTGTCAAACAGG
>CANNNH010000301.1 GCA_947505915.1 Comamonadaceae bacterium | reverse complement strand
TGACGAAAGGGGCAAGGATGAACTGTTCATGCACCCACGAGACCAGCACCCATTCAAAACCGTCGGTCAGACAAAAAGCGCGTTTCCGGGTCAAAAGCGTGGTTTTTAGGCCAAAACTTCAAGGCCATTTTCATACGCCAAGGTTTGCCGAAAAAGATGTGTTAGAGTGATTTTTTAAATTTATAAATATGTTGGGTTAGCGGAGCGTATCCGAGCAGGGGCTCATGGCGCGGGCAGCCTCGACTGAAAGGCAGACAATGACTGCAGATTCCCGTGCGATTGCACCAACCAAGGGCCTTTTTACCTTCCGTGATGAGATCCCGCCAGAGATGCTGGCATCGGTCGAGGGTGTGAAGCCGAAGGGGAAGGTCGAAGTTCGCCGTGTAATGGTGGGCAACGAAATCCTGATGCTTCATGTGCTGCGCGAGAAGGGCCTGATCGACCCGCTGCACAAGCACGATGACCACGAGACCGTGGCATACCTCATCAAGGGCCGTTTGAGGCTGGTCATCGGGGGCGAGGAGTTCATCGCCGAGGCCGGCACTTCTTGGCGGCATCCGCGAGGTGTCGAGCACTTCAGCGAGGCGCTCGAAGATTGCGAGCAGCTAGAGATCAAGTCGCCTCCGCGCAAGACCTGGACCACCGAATAAGCTCCAGTACGAGTCGGCACGCACAACCCTGGACATGGAGGTGATGGCATGAGTACCTGGATCGATAGCGCCGAGCAAGTATTGACACCCAAGAGCCTGGCGTTGCTGCTGGATAACAAGATCCCTGCCATACGTGTGTCAGCCTTTGCCACTCCCGCAGAGAGCGCCGCCTTCTCGGTCGCCGCTAAGGCCGGGCGCATGCAATACTATAACGTGGTCGATCGCATCGGCTACATCGGTCTGGCCCAGTACCAGTACCGGTGGACCAGGACAAGGGACGAGTTCCTGGCCGATGTCCCCCAGGCCCAGGCCGATGTGCAGGCGGTTTTCAATGCTGCGTCCTTCGATCCTCTGACTCGCATGATGGAATTGCTTCGTGCACACTGGCCCGCCCCGGTTGATGTGGCTCGCGAATCCGGGCGGCCCTATTTCGCCGGTATCATTCGTTCAACTAGTGACAAAATTGATCTGCATGCGGACTGGGCGCCGTTGAACTCGCCCGACTACGCCATTGGTGCCATCGACGGCCAAGTGGGCTGGAATTTCTTTGCTGAGGAACTGCAGTCGGGAGGGCACACCAACGTCTACAACAATCCCTGGAACCCTCAAGTGGTTCCGAACGAGATCCCCAAGAGTTACGGGTTGCCGCGTGGCCTTACGGAGGGCGTGCCCCGTTTCACGTACCGAGCCACTGCCGGCGATGTGGTGCTCTTCAACACCCGCAACCCGCACGAGATCGCAGCAGGCGTCGCCCAGCCCGGTGGCAGCCGCGTGTCCATCGGGTCCTTCATAGGGCGCATGCCCGATCGCAGCCTAGCGCTGTGGGCCTGAGAGACGCCTCCTTGATCCTGGAGATGCTCACCTATGTATTGCAGCCCGGCCACGTTTGCACTGGTCGGGTCTCTGGCCTGGCCGAATATTGGTTGATATGCAGGCGTTGGTGTCTGCTCCGTTCGGAACAGCACAAGGGTTGCTCTACGCGTGCCTTTTACTTTTTTGTCTTATGGGGATGAATATGAAGTCCTTGCTTGAGTGGTGCTCCGGGGTATCGCGCTGGCTGGCATGGGTAGGTGGCGCTGCCCTGTTGCTGAGTGCAGGCCTGATTTCACTCGATGTGGTGTTTCGCACTTTATGGAAAGTCACCTACTTCGAGAGCTTTGAACTGTCGACCTACGCCTTTGCTATAGCCACCGCCATGGGAATGTCCTACGCCATGGTGAGCCGGGCTCATATCCGCATCGAGCTTTTATACTCGGCGCTTTCCGAGCGCTGGCGCGCCTGGCTGGACGTGTGGTCCTATGTCGGGTTGTCGGTGGTCAGCGTCGTCATGGTTTATTGGTGCGCGCAGACCGTGCTGAGCAACTGGCAAAGCGGCGCGCGTTCCAACTCGTCGCTGTCTATTCCGCTGGTGTGGCCGCAAGGCATCTGGCTTCTGGGACTGGCTTGGCTGGCGCTGCTGTCCACACTGTATGCCGTGTACGGGCTCATCCGCTGCCTCCGGGGGCGAACCGCCGACGCCCACCGCCTGCTGGGTACGGCTTCGCTCCAGGAAGAAATCCAAGCTGCCGGCAGCGGCCAGGAGTTGCGCTGATGTTGAGCATTACCCTGATCCTCCTGCTGGTACTGGCGGGCAGCAGCCTGTTCGTGGCTGCTGTGCTGGGCGTGCTTGGTTATTCACTGGCCACTTTCTTCTCACCTTTACCGCTGGTGCGTGGCCTGGGTGAGGTTGCCTGGAGTTCCACCTCCGACTTCATCCTGGTGGCGGTGCCAATGTTTATCCTTATGGGCGAGTTGCTGTTGCGTTCGGGCGTAACAGACGCAATGTACGAGGGGCTGGATCGCTGGGTAGGGCACATCCCCGGCGGGCTGATGCACACCAACATCGCGGCCTCGGCTATGTTCGCGGCCACCTCGGGCTCCAGCATTGCCACGGCGGCCACTATCGGCACAGTCTCGATCCCCAATATGGACCGCTACGGCTATGACCGTGGTATGTTTCTGGGTACGATCGCCGCCGGTGGCACGCTGGGCATATTGATCCCACCAAGCATCAACATGGTGCTGTACGGCGCCATGTCCGAGACCGCCGTTGGCGACCTCTATCTGGCCGCGCTGATTCCCGGCGTTATGCTTGCAATAGTCTTCTCGATCTACGTCTACCTGCGCTGCATCATCAACCCTGCACTGGCACCGCGCGGCAATGTGTCAACCTGGAGCCAACGCCTGCAGGGCCTGGTGCACCTGTTTCCGCCGCTTATGCTTTTCCTGCTGGTGGTGGGGTCCATCTATGCCGGACTGGCGACTGCCACTGAGGCGTCGGCTCTTGGCGTGATGGGCGCTCTGATGCTCGTCATCACGCGCAGACGTATGTCGCTGCAATTGCTGTTGCGCTCGTTCGAGGGCACGGTGCGCACCACTTCTATGGTGATGGCGATCGTGATTGCCGCCTACTTCCTTAACTTTGTGCTTTCCACGCTGGGCCTCACCGACGCTGCTGTCAAGTGGGTCGGCCAACTGGGCTGGGCACCGCTGGCAGTGATGATCTCGATCGTCGTGCTGTACATCTTTCTGGGCTGCTTTGTGGAGTCGCTCACGCTGATGATCGCCACCACACCGATCGTGGTGCCCATCATCAAGCAGTTGGGCTACAGCCCGGTCTGGTTCGGTGTGGTGTTCGTAATCCTTATAGAGACCGCGTTGATCACCCCACCCATCGGCATGAACCTCTTTGTGGTGCAGTCGGTGCGCAAGGAGGGGCCTTTCCGTGACGTGGTCATGGGGTCGCTGCCTTATGTCGTGCTCATGTTTTTGCTGATAATTGGCCTGATCGCGTTTCCCGAAC
>CANNNH010000300.1 GCA_947505915.1 Comamonadaceae bacterium | reverse complement strand
TTGGAAAGTAGAAACTGATTTCGAACTCGACCCTCTGGTTAATGTGCCTGGACCAAGTGCAATTACAATACCTTACGGTTTGGCGCCAGGGAAGTTGTATGCCATGGCCTCATTCAAAGCTATCGAGACGCATCGCTTTCCGCAAGCGTGTTCCTCTACCGAGTTTCGCGAGACAACTACGCTGAAGTTTCCGTCTAAAATAAAGATAACCCGCATACCTGCTAACGTGAAAGCCAGCATAGGCAGCTATCATTACCAGGCACGTTATAGGCTCAAAGGTCAGACGATCTTGGTGTACCGCATTTACCGGTCTAAACGTTCAAGCCCATTTTGCGAAGCCTCAGTCAATCGTGACTGGAACCAATTTCGCCAAGTGCTGCAACGGGATTGGCGGGGGCAGGTTTTTTTCAGGTGAGGGGTGGCAAAAGTCGCCGATACGCCTGATGATTATTTTTTTTCTTTATTAACGATATCTGGGGTTATCGCATCAACAGTATTGACTACTGTTTTAGCTCCATAAATAACAATTGACCCAGCTGTATCTGCTACTGCTATGGCCGTGCTGCATGCAGATAATGCCATCAACATAATAACTAACAAAATATGATTCATATGTTTTAAATTAGTTGATTTACAGCTAAATTTTAACCTCAAATTTTAACATGCAAATATTAAAAAAATAGCTTACGGAAATTCTTGAGTCAGAAAATGCAAACATGTAACTTTTGAACAAAGTTATTTTGACGGTAGCATCGCTGCCTCCCATGTTCTGGAGCACCTGATTGAGTTCCAGCAGCAGCGTAAGCAACAGCGCATTGCGCTGCTCAGGGCAATTGAGCGTGACTAAGGTTTTGCAGGTGATTCCAAAGTCCAACCTCGTTTAGCCCATTCGCTCATTCCGCCACGAACATACTCCACATTGGTAAATCCGCGAGAGCGAAGTTCTTTTGCAACAGCACTTGAGCGATTTTGTGTGTTGCAAATCAAAAGTACGCGAGAGTTAGGATTTCTGGGTAATTCGTTAAGCCGAGACTCTAGAGTGCTCATTGGCATCAATTTCATACCTTTGGCTACGCCAGTAGCATGCTCTTCTGGCTCGCGAATATCTAAGACAGTCACACTGCTATTGCCAACCAATGAGCGCGCCTCATCCAAGCTGACTTGTGCATGAGAAACACTAGCCAAGGATGTCAATAAAAAGATGGAAATTAGTTTCATGTTTTTAAATAAAAAAACGAATAATGAAGGCCTCTGGGTGACTTTTTGTCCTCAAATTTCATCGAGTTCTTGCACGCACATTACACGGCGGATGGTGTTAGTCAAGAGATTTTGTCACAGCCTGAACACCACCGCAGTGACATCATCTCTTCGTGCACTAATGCCCTGCCAAGCAGCAAATTCACTCTTCATGGCGGCGGCGATTTCTTCAGCACTGGCCGCACAATTGGTTTTGAGGATTTCCTCTAGTCGGCGATAACCGAATGAGGTCTTACCGGTTGAACCACCAATCTGGTCTGTCAAACCATCGGTCACGATGGCAAATGTGTCGCCTGCTTGGTAGCGAATGGTTTGCACCACGGGTTTGTCTTTGTCCTCAATCGCATCTTGGTAGCCCAAGCTGCATCTGGCACCTTGGTGGCGTGTAACCTCCCCTTTTGAGCTGACTTGGAACAGCCCAAGCTTGGCTCCTGCAAACTCAACGATTTGTTTATCGCGATTGATTCGCAGCACAGCCGCATCACAACCGTCATCGCTTTCGCTGTCAGCGCGGTCTTGGTTTAAACCTGTACGTACATAGTGGTCCAGGGACATCAATGCAGTAGCTGGGTCTTCAGCGGTGTCGGTGGCGTAAATGCGCTCTAGAGAGTTGCTGACCAACAAACTCAGCATGGCACCAGGCACCCCGTGTCCGGTGCAATCTGCAACCGCCAACACAAAAGGCCCTGAGTGCTGTGAACTGGACAACCAATACAAATCCCCGCCAATGGTGTCACGTGGCTCCCAAATAGACGCGAAAGATGCAAAGCGGCCATCAATGCGCATATGACGTGGCAACTGACCGCGCTGCAATCGACTTGCGTAATTCACCGAACTGACAACCACCTCGTGCTTTGCGGAGAGTTCTTTAGTACGCTCGGCGACTGTTTCCTCAAGGATTTTGTTTTGCCCTTCAACCAATGCTTTTTGTGCATCAATGGATTTAGCCAATTCCTTTTGAACCCATACGTTCCTGCTTACAACTGCCAAAGCCATGATCAGGGCCTCACCACACAGCCCAATCGCTTGGAAAGTATTGTTGTTTTGAAGCAAGACGCTAAAGCCTGACTCTGGCAAAAACCTCGATACTGATTGAAACCCCATAAAACCAGATAGAAAAATGAGCCTAAATATTAAATATGGCACAGCCGCAATCATCCAAAACATGGCCACATGCATGCCTTGGCGGTATTGTTGAAAAGCTACTCTGTAAAGCCCAATAAAAACTATCACTGGAATAACTGCGTTTCCCATGAACCATAAACTGGGTGCAATATTATGATTCCAGAAAACGTTTGCTGCGAAATGAGCAATCATGTAAATAATAAGCAAGTAAACTAAATTTTGAGTCTTTGGAGAGTATTTTGCCGTTTGTAAAAATGCACTAGAAAAAAGAAAGTAGAAAATTATTTGTCCATAATTAGAAAATGCAACTAAAAAGAAAGCCAATGGGGACACCCCGATATACGTTCCGTAGGTATTTACTACGAACTCCATAAGGTGTTGTCCATCTTGACTGACGAGTGAAAATACTGTGAAAAAAGAAAATAAAATCCACATGCCATAAAAAAGACCCGCTCGGTCTTTGTTTGCAAAGTAAGAGTACCAACCGAATATTGCTAAAGCTAAAAGAACACCAAGCAATACGCCTTCAACATAAAGACCAAAGCGGCGGGACTCCAAAAACCGTTCGTTATCAACAAAAGACAAAACAAATGATCTGGGTGGGAAACCCGAAAGAGCTTTTGTGTTTGACAGCAAGCTCAAGCCTTCTCCACTGCGCAATGTAAACAAGGCCTCTCTACTGGGCACTTTGGCTGAAGATGGTAGGGCTGGGTCTATGTCACTTAGAAATGCGTATTTACCGTCATCCAAACCCCCAGATTTCAAAGTAAATACGGCGTTATCTGAAGAGATGACATGGGTATTTAACTTTATCCAAAGCCCACCAAGTCTGAAGTTTTTATCAACCGCCAATTTGCTACTGACCTTTTGCATGATCCAGTAATGATGGCGCGCATCTAGGGGCGCCATTTCTGATGGGGGCTTGAATTCATCCTTGCGCTTCAAGACTTCCTCAACGTTCAACGAACCTTGCGGATCTTCAAGCACAAGTGTGTTGTCCTTGGGACTGAAAACAATGGGTGTGTTTTCTGTTATCTCATAGGGCTTGAGCTCTTCCCATGCGCCTGCATGAACTTGACCTATAAAAACCAGTGCCAACGAGAGCAAAAACAATTTAATAATT
>CANNNH010000299.1 GCA_947505915.1 Comamonadaceae bacterium | reverse complement strand
TCGATGGCGTTTTTCACCAAACCCGACAGACCGCCATGGTAGGAGGGACTGGCGAAGATGATGCCATCGGCATGGCGCAAGGCGTCTACCAAAGCGACTTCGGCGGGGCTGCGCTCGGTACGCGCAGGGTCGTAAAGCGCCAGCAGCAAGTCGGCACCAGCAAAAAGGCGGGTGTCGCAGCCCAAGCTTTGGGCGTGTGCCAAGGCAACTTTGAGGGCTTTTTCGCTGGAGGATCCATCGCGCAAGGTGCCACCAAGACCGACGATGCTAATTGGTTGTGTCATGAGCTTCTTTGTTAACCCACGATGATCGCACACGCCCCATAAAAGCCACGACCTGAAAGTGCGTTAAGAAAGCACAGGTCTTTGCATGGGGTAGCAAGCTTGCAAAGCCTGCGCAGCTTGCAACAACTTCGCATCACCGAACATGGGGGCCACCAACTGCACCCCCATGGGCAATCCATCTAAGGTGAGGCCGCAGGGAAGGCTAATGGCGGGTTGTTGGCTCAAATTGAACGGGTAACTGAACGGCGTCCAGCCCAACATGGCGGCTGAGTTCATGGCGCTGTGACCCGCAGGCAAGGCTTTGAAGGCGGTAACAGCGGTGCTGGGCGTAAGAATGAGGTCATAGTGCAGCATGAACTGTCGCAGATGCGAGCCTAGTACTCCACGGCGTTGGGTCAGCGTATGGATGGCATTGGCGTCCAACTGTGCGCCCAGATCGGCTTGGGCTTTGAAATCAGGGTCGGTCAACGCTTGTTGAGCGGGGCTCAAGGTTTGCCACACTTGGTAAGCCCCTGCAAACCACAAACCGGTGGTGATGTCCAAGGGGTCTTCGGTCAAGGGGTCGACCTGCTCGACCAGCGCACCCAAGTCTTGCAAATGCTTGGCCGCTTGGGCGGTGGCGGCTGCAATCTCGGGATCGACATGTTTGGCGTAACCCAAGGTGGGTGAATACGCCACCCGCATGCCTTTGACGCCCCCCTGCAAGCCAGCCAAGTAGTCCGTGCCATCAAAGGGCAAGGATGTCCAGTCTCGGGCATCGGGCAAGGCGATGGTGTTCATCATCAAGGCCACGTCGTTCACCGTCATGGCATGTGGCCCCAAATGCGCCACCGAGCCAAACGGCGACAAAGGATAGGCCGGCACCCTGCCAAAGCTGGGTTTCAAACCCACGTTGCCGCAAAACGCAGCGGGAATACGCACACTGCCTGCGCCATCGGTGCCCATGGCCAAAGGTCCCAAGCCAGCACTCACCGCAGCGGATGCGCCACCCGACGACCCGCCCGGTGTACGTGCAGGGTTCCAGGGGTTGCGGCTGATGCCTGTCAAGAGCGAATTGGTTTCGCCTTTGCATCCGAACTCGGGTGTGGTGGTCTTGCCCAAGAGCACCGCACCAGCCTCGCGCAAGCGAGCGGTGACAGGCGCATCGACATCCCATGGCTGATCGGGATTGACGGTCTTGCTGCCGCGCAAAGTGGGCCAGCCTTGGGTCAAGATCAGGTCTTTGATGGACACCGGTACGCCGTCCAAGGGCAACACGGCCTCGCCACTTTTACGGTGCGCTTGCCATCTGCTTTCGCTGTGTCTCGCACTGACCAAGGCAGCGGCTTCATCCACCCAACAAAAGGCGTTGAGCAAAGGATTCAACCGCGCAATGCGCTGCAACACAGCTTGCGTGACTTCAACAGGCGAGGCCTCACCTTGGCGATACAGATCCAAGAGTTGGGTGGCGGTGAGTTGGGTCAAGTCAGACATGGCAGAAGCTCCTTCAGGCATGTGTGCGGGTATGTGGGCTGAGTTTGCACCACGGCAAATCAGCAGGGTCAGCTGCCATGGGGCCAGCGGCCTTGGCCACTAACACATGGCTGGCAATGGGTTCAAAGTCAGCGCGGAAATGGTTGGAGCTTTTCAGCACAATGAGCTTCATCGCCTCGGGCGTGATACCCACAGTGCGCAGCATTTCGCGGTCAAAGAGTTGAGCCTTGCCGCTCACCACTGCCACCAACACGCCTTGAATATCCAAACAAGCGCTGGCACCCAGCTGGCTGGTCATGCCACGCATCATCGGGCCTTTGAGAACACAACGGCCCTCACTCACTGCCAACACCTTGGCGCGAGCCGCGACCGGCGCGTCGCTCATGCCCGCATAGGTAGACACCGAGACACCCAGTACCACATCGATGTCTGCGCCCACACCCGCGGCCGTGGCCTTGGCCGCCACCTCGGGGTGGTAGAGCAATCCCAGGGCGACGGCTTGCGGATAGCGTTGGCCAGCCCCTTGTTGCAGCAAGGCGTGGAGCATGCCGGTGGTGTTGCTGTCGCCACCCGCGCCGGGGTTGTCTTGGGTATCGGCAATCAGCACAGGGCGTGTGTGTTGTGCCGCCAAAGCCAAGGCTTGCGTGACAACTTCTCGAGCAGGTAAAAAATCCATGCGCCACTGCGCGGGGGAAGAGGCCATGTTATTCAAAGCATCAGCCGCCGCTTTTGCCTGAAAGGGCTCTTCGCCATAAGCCCACAACACCGGTCCGCACTCCTCGAAATCGGCAGCGGGAAAGCCCATGCAAAAACTCAGCACGCAAGTGGGTTCGCGATCGATGTCAGCCATGGCCGCGTAAATGTCTTTGGCAGGTTGCAACCAAGTCGACTGCGCATTGAGCGAAATCAAATACGGCAAGCGGTGTACCACCACGGCCTCGCGTCGACCCAAACGCAAGCGCCTTTGCAGCAAGTCGGCGGCACGCTCGCCCGTTTCTGCCATGTCTATATGTGGGTAGGTGCGGTAGGCCACCAGCGCATCGGCAAGCGCCAACATGCGGCGGGTGACGTTGGCGTGTAAGTCAAGGCTTGCCA
The DNA here is from genome assembly GCA_947505915.1 of Comamonadaceae bacterium. The sequence continues at coordinate 667 of CANNNH010000299.1, read as the reverse complement.
CCACGGGCATGTTTTCGCCGACCAAGGCGCGTACACGCGCGAGCAACTCGCCCTCGGCATCGTCGGCATGCTCGGCCACCGCGGCGCCGTGCAAATCGAGGTAGACCGCGTCTAAGCCTTGCTTCAAGGCCTCTTGCAAGTCTTGCAGGATGTCGCCGGCGATGCGCTCAAACGCATCACTTGTCACAAAGGAAGAAGGGCTGGCGCCCGCCCATACCGACGGCCACAGCTGCCAGCCATGGCGCTTGGCCGCGTCTATAAAACCACCCACCGGAATATTCACACCGGTGAACTGCGCTTGCATCGCTTGGCCACGGATGTACGCGGGGAAAGCGTCGCCTCGGTTGAACGCCGCCCAATCGGCCAAGCTGGGCGCAAAGGTATTGGTCTCGTGCTGAAAACCTGCGATAAAAACCTTGGTCATACGGATACCCCAGGCGCACTCGCCATCAGCGAGCGTGTGTAAGCGTGCTGCGGCTGCGCATACAGCGTGGCGGTGTCGCCACGCTCGACGATCTGCCCTTGGTGCATGACGATGACACTGTCACATAGCTGGGCAGCCACCCGCAAATCATGGGTGATGAACAACAAGCCCAAACCCAATTGCAGCTGCACTTGGCGCAGGAGTTGCAAGATCTGCGCTTGCACCGACACATCCAACGCACTG
>CANNNH010000298.1 GCA_947505915.1 Comamonadaceae bacterium | reverse complement strand
GGCGCTGCGCACTTCTGGGGTTACCGCAACTTCGAGGCGCCGGACGCCAGCACCAACATCTCGCCCTGGGGCATCATCATTGCCGGCGAAGAGTTGCACAACAACCACCACACCTACCCGACCTCGGCCAAGCTGTCGATCAAGCCTTACGAGTTCGACATCGGCTGGATGTACATCACCATCCTCAAAACCCTGGGCCTGGCCCATGTGAAGAAGGTACCGCCCAAGCTGCAACTCGGCAGCATTCAGCCTGTGGCTGATGAAAAGACCCTCGAAGCCCTGATCGCCCACCGTTACGAAGTCATGGCCCGTTACGCCCGTGAGATGCAGCGCGCCGGCAAAGCCGAGATCCAGGCGCTGAAGGCCCGCCAAGCGGACGTCTCGGCACTCAGGCTGGCCAACCGCTGGTTGCACCGTGATGACGACAAGGTGCCCGCTGCGGCCCGCGTCCAAATCGCCCGGGTGCGCGCTGAGCACCCGGTGCTCGACAAAATGGTCACCATGCGTGAAGAGTTACGCCAACTCTGGCTCAGCACCTCAGCCTCTCGTGAGCAACTGGCCGGCGATTTGCAGGGCTGGTGCCGCCGGGCTGAAGAAAGCGGCATTGCGGCTTTGCATGAGTTCTCTCTGAAGCTGCGCGCCGCCCGGGCTTGATGCGCTGAGCGATTGTCGCTCTGACAAGGTCACCTTTCGGGGTGGCTTTTTTTCGTCTGCAACCTTTGTACGGATCGCTGGTTGCCGGGAAACGGGGAAGGGCGCTTTCAACCGGATCTGCTTGTTCTCACCGCCGAGGCCCTGGGCCGGGCAGTCTCATGCTGGAGTACCAGAAATCGACTTCCCGGCCCAGGGCCTCAGCAGTGGTTCCGGGGTGTTTTGGGGTTTGTTGGAATGCGGGTTCGGGGCGAGTGCAGGGAGGGTTTTGCCTTTGCCTCCGGCTCTGGCTCTGGCTCTGGCTGTTGTTATGGCGTTTGGTTTACCAATGTGAAGAGGGGGGTGGGGCCGGCGGTCGATTTCTGGTACCCCAGCATGAGACCGCCGGCCTCACCCCCCTCTTCACTGCCCCCGGACCTCATGGACAGTCATTCCCAATCACCCATAAAAAAACCCGCCGTAAAAGGCGGGTTCTTCAAGAGGCAAGGCTGAATTACTTCAGCTTGATCTCTTTGTATTCCACGTGCTTACGCGCCTTAGGATCAAATTTCATGATCAGCATTTTGTCGGGCGTGGTTTTCTTGTTTTTGGTGGTCGTGTAAAAGTGACCGGTGCCGGCAGTGGATTCCAGCTTGATTTTCTCGCGTGCGCCTTTAGCCATGTTCGTTCTCCTTAGACTTCACCGCGGGCACGAAGATCCACCAGGATCGCGTCGATGCCTTTTTTGTCAATCAAGCGCAAGCCGGCGCTGGTGATGCGCAAACGCACCCAACGGTTCTCGCTCTCGACCCAGAAACGGCGGTACTGCAGATTAGGCATGAACCGACGCTTGGTTTTGTTGTTTGCGTGAGAAACATTGTTTCCCACCATCGGGCCTTTGCCCGTTACCTGACAGACGCGTGCCATGAGCACTCTCCGTATAAAAAATTGTGAATCTGGAGCCGGCTCAATGGGTCACCATTAAAGCTCGGCTAAGCCCAAGAGTATAGCCTGAAAAACAGGGCCTTAAAAGCCATGGCTCCAGCGGGCAAGCCTGGGGCCCGGACTTCAGTCGTTTTGCTCGATAAAACGCTGGGCGTCGAGGGCGGCCATGCAGCCGGTGCCTGCGCTGGTGATGGCCTGGCGGTACACGTGGTCCTGCACGTCGCCGGCCGCAAAAATACCGGGCACGCTGGTCATGGTGGCAAAACCCTGAAGTCCTGCGCGGGTGATGATGTAGCCGTCCTTCATGTCCAACTGGCCTTCAAAGATGCCGGTATTGGGGTGGTGGCCGATGGCAATGAAACAACCCGAAAGCGCTAGATCTTCGGTGCTGCCGTCTTCGGTTTTTTGCAGGCGCACGCCGGTCACGCCCGAGGCGTCGCCCAGCACTTCTTGTAATGTGCGGTGCGTTTTGAGCACGATCTTGCCGGCGGCAACTTTCTCATGCAGCTTGTCGATCAAGATGGCTTCGGCCTTGAACTTGTCGCGGCGGTGCACCAGCGTCACCTTGCTGGCGATGTTGGACAAATACAGGGCTTCCTCGACGGCGGTGTTGCCGCCGCCGACCACGCAGACTTCTTGCTCGCGGTAGAAAAAACCGTCGCAGGTGGCGCAGCCCGACACGCCGCGGCCCATGAAGGCAGTTTCAGACTCAAGCCCCAGGTACTTGGCAGAAGCGCCGGTGGCCAGGATCAGGGCATCGCAGGTGTAGGTGCCGCTGTCACCTAGGAGGGTAAAAGGACGCTTGCTGAAATCGACCTTGTTGATGTGGTCAAAGATGATTTCGGTTTTAAAGCGCTCAGCATGCTCTAAAAAGCGCTGCATCAGCTCCGGGCCCTGCACGCCCAGCGGGTCGGCCGGCCAGTTGTCGACGTCGGTGGTGGTCATGAGCTGGCCGCCCTGAGCGATGCCGGTGATCAGCACGGGCTGCAGGTTGGCGCGGGCAGCGTAAACCGCCGCGGTGTAGCCGGCAGGGCCGGAGCCGAGGATAAGAACCTTGGAATGTTTCATTGTGAAAAACCGGTTGAAAAATGCAATAGCGCCTTCAAGCGCCTCGAGAGATGACCAGCCGCACTGTTCGGCAGTTAAGCCGTGGGGCCAATTGGGCTTGATTGTAAAACCCGGCCGGCCGGCCGCTGACGCCAGGGCCTGCGGCAACTGCGGTAAGCTTGAGGTCGACCCATGACTTACTCACTTGACACCCTCAATTCACGCAACGCACTGCCTGCCTCCGGGACCAACGGGGTAACCGGTATCGGTCGCTTTGCCCATGAGCTGGGCTTGGTGATCGGCTTTGTCGCCCTGGTTTTCTGGCTGGCCGCTTTGCTCAGCCACAGCCTGGCAGATGTGGCCTGGACCACGACCGGTGCCCGGGGTGCTGACGCAGCGGGTGCGGTGGCCCGCAACTGGGGTGGCCGCTTTGGCGCGCGGCTGGCCGATGGCAGTTATTTCCTTTTTGGGTTGTCTGTCTGGTGGGCATTGGCCGCTGGCTTGCGTGTCTGGTTGTCAGCCCTGGCCCGCTGGTTGCGCAGCGAGAGCCTGCCGGCCGCAGCGCCTTTGAATCCGCAGCGCTTGAAGTTCTGGGTTGGTATTTCTTTGCTCTTGCTGGCCAGCTGCGCCCTGGAGTGGTCGCGCCTGTACCGTTTTGAGCAGGCCTTGCCCGGCCACGCCGGCGGCTTGCTGGGTTACCTGGCCGGGCCGGCCAGCGTCAAGTGGCTGGGCTTCACGGGCTCGGGCCTGGTGTGGATTGCGATCGGCGTGGTCAGCGTGTCGGTGGTGTTTGGTTTTTCATGGCCGCAGGCAGCCCAGCGCATAGGCGCCTGGATCGATGACTTCATTGACTCGCGCCGTGAAAAACGCGAACTCGCCGAAGACCTGGCCGTGGGCCGTGC
>CANNNH010000297.1 GCA_947505915.1 Comamonadaceae bacterium | reverse complement strand
CGCTCTTGAAACTGGCTCACACGAATCCAGCCATAGCCGTTGTCAATCATCTTGGATTTGACGCTGACGGTTTTGATCTCTTCACGGACGATGGTGACAGGGAAGGTGCGGTTTTCGTCCTTGCGGTAGATGGTGAGCAAGACCTTGGTGCGGGGTTCGCCACGCATACGCTTGACGGCTTCATTGAGTGACAAACCTTTCATGGAGGTGTCGTCCACTTTGGTGATCAAGTCGCCTGGCTTCAAGCCCGCGCGGTCAGCGGGTGAGCCTTCGATGGGCGAGACCACTTTGACCATGCCGTCTTCTTGGGAAATTTCAATTCCAACGCCGACAAACTTGCCAGTCGTGCCTTCACGGAATTCTTTGTAGGACTTTTTGTCGAAATACTGGGAATGCGGGTCTAAGCTGGAAACCATGCCAGAGATGGCGTCATTGATGAGTTTTTTCTCGTCAACAGTTTCAACGTAATCGCTTTTGACCATGCTGAAAACAGCGGCGAGTTGTTGCAACTCTTCTAGTGGCAAGGGCGCCATATTGGCACGGGCGACAGTTTGTAGCGAAAAAGTGGTTAATGCACCCGTCAGGGCACCAATGCTTAACCAGCCTGCGATTTTGAGTTTATGGCCCATTTTTACCCTGTATTTAAAAAAAGCCGTGAATAGGCAACTGAAGAAGATAGTTTACTGTGCCTGAAACCCAGGCGCAGGCCTTTGCGCAAATTAACCTTGACTGGCAATGGTTTGGGCTGTCTATGCGTCTTTCAGGTAGTAACTGCGAATGGGGCGCAAATCAGCATCTAATTCGTAGACCAAAGGTTCGCCATTGGGGATATTCAGGCCGACGATGTCTTGGTCGGCGATGTTGTCGAGGTATTTCACCAGCGCTCGCAAAGAGTTTCCGTGCGCACTGACCAAAACACGTTGGCCAGCGCGGATGGCAGGCGCCAGCGATTCGTTCCAAAAGGGCATGACCCGCTCAACCGTGTCTTTGAGGCACTCGGTAAGCGGCACCTGAGCGGCGCTGAGCTTGGCGTAGCGCGGATCTGCACCCTCGTATCGGCTGTCTTGGGGCTGCATGGCAGGCGGGGGCACATCGAAGCTGCGCCGCCAAGCCATGACCCGCGCTTCGCCATACTGCGCGGCGGTCTCGGCCTTGTTCAAGCCTTGCAATGCGCCGTAATGGCGCTCGTTGAGGCGCCAGTGGTGGGTCACCGGCAGCCAAGTGCGGTCCATGCCATCCAAGGCATGCCACAAGGTATGGATGGCGCGTTTCAGCATACTGGTGTAAGCCACATCAAACTCGAAACCGGCCTCTTTCAGCATCAGTCCCGCAAGGCGTGCTTGCTCCACACCTTTGGGCGTCAGGTCAACATCGGCCCAGCCTGTGAATCGGTTTTCCAGGTTCCAAATAGATTCGCCGTGTCGAATGAGCACCAGTGTGTACATGTGGGAGAAATGACCTTGTTGAGTCAAAAAAAAGAATACATTCTAAAATGACACTTCTAAGACAAATTTCCAAGGCAACCATGGTGAGTTTTTTGATCGATAACTGGATGTTGGTTCTGGTGGCTGTGCTGTCTGGTCTGGCGCTGCTTTTACCCACCTTGCAAGTCATGGGCAAGGCCGGCTTGTCACCTACCCAAGCGGTTTTGATGATTAACCGAGAAAAAGCCCAAATCGTTGATGTTCGTAGCCCTGAAGAGTTCTCCACAGGCCATTTGATTGGTGCAAAAAACATTGCCATGGATGTGCTGGAGTCCAGCCTCGGCAAAGCCATCAATGACAAAAAACGTCCCCTTATTTTGGTGTGTGCCAGTGGCGTTCGTTCGCAACGTGCCCAAAAAATTGCCACCAAACTCGGTTTTGAGCAGGCCCACAGCTTATCGGGTGGCTTGAAGATTTGGCTAGAAGCCAATTTACCTTTGGAAAAAACCTAACACCTTTAAAACCATGCCACCCATCAAGATGTACACCACCGCTGTTTGTCCTTATTGCAATCGGGCCAAGCAAATCCTCAAAGCTCGCGGCGTCGAGCATATCGAGGAGGTGCGAATCGATCTCTCCACTGATGAGCGTGACCGCATGATGGCCTTGACAGGCAGGCGTACCGTGCCGCAAATCTTCATTGGCGAGACCCATGTGGGCGGCTGTGATGATTTGATGGCTTTGGACAGCCGTGGTGGTCTCATGCCCATGCTGCAAGCAAGCTGACATAATCTTCGCCACCTAACCCTCACCCGCTTAGGAAGCAGTTCCCAAGCGGGTTTTTTCTTTTCAGGAAACTTACCATGGCCGAAGCCACCGATCCCGTTTTTCAAATCCAGCGCATTTACCTCAAAGACCTTTCTTTAGAGCAGCCCAATTCACCAGCGATTTTGTTGTCGCAGGAAGCGCCTTCGGTGGACATCCAAATTGGTTTGGGCTCAGAGCAAATTGGTGACGGTGTGTTTGAGATCACGGTCACAGCGACAGTCACGACCAAAATCAATGATCAAACCATGTTTTTGGTCGAGGCCAAGCAAGCGGGTATTTTTGAAATCCGCAACTTGCCAGACGGCCAGTTGCAACCCGTGACAGGCATTGCGTGTCCACAAATCATTTACCCCTATTTGCGCGGCAATGTGGCTGATGTCATACAGCGCGCAGGTTTTCCGCCTGTGCACATGGCGGAACTTAATTTCCAAGCCATGTTCGACCAGCAGCAACGCATGGCGGCAGAGCAAAAACTGCAGTGAAATTGGTCATCGTTGGCGCTGGCGCTTGGGGCACGGCGCTCGCGGTACAGGCCGCCTCGCGCCATGAGGTCACCTTGTGGGCGCGAGATGCGAGCTTGGTTCAAACCTTGCAGCAGCATCGCGAAAACAAGCGCTACTTGCCAGGCCGCGTTTTGCCCGCTTCTTTGCACTTAAGCCACGCCCCTTTTTCTGAAGCTTTGTCCGACGCCGATTTCACCGTTTTGGCCACACCCATGGCATCGCTGCGTGCGGTATTGCAAGTGCTTGCGCCCTTGCAAAAGCAAAAACCATTGGCTTGGTTGTGCAAAGGTTTTGAGGCTGCGTCATCAACTTCTGCGCTCCAAGGTTTGCTGCCCCACGAGGTGCAAGCCGAGGTTGCGCCTGGCATGTTGGCGGGTGTCTTGAGTGGGCCGAGTTTTGCCCAAGAGGTGGCTGCTGGGCAGCCCGCCGCTTTGGTGGCTGCCAGTGAACACGCTTCAGTGCGACAGGCATTAGTGGATGCTTTTCACGGCGACAACTTGCGTCTTTATGCCAATGAGGATGTGGTGGGCGTAGAGGTCGGTGGGGCGGTGAAAAACGTCATGGCGATCGCCACTGGTTTGTGTGATGGTATGAAGTTGGGTTTAAACGCACGCGCCGCGCTCATCACACGCGGTTTGGCTGAAATATCCCGCTTAGGGCTTGCCATGGGCGCACGTGCGGACACTTTTATGGGCCTGAGCGGTTTGGGTGACTTGGTGCTCACCGCCACTGGCGACTTAAGCCGCAACAGGCAGGTTGGCATGGCCTT
>CANNNH010000296.1 GCA_947505915.1 Comamonadaceae bacterium | reverse complement strand
CGCCCTATCTGGGTTGACTTGGAGTCGCCCACCCTAGAAGAAAAGCGCTGGATCAGCCAGCACTTTGGCGTACACATTCCAGAAGACGCGATGGACGAGGACATTGAGGAGTCAGCGCGTTTTTATGAAGAAGACAACGGCGAACTGCATATCCGTTCAGACTTCTTGATCGCCGATATCGAAGAACCCCGCGCCGTGCGGGTGGCCTTTATTTTGAACCGGCATAACGACACGCACAACAGTCACGGCATATTGTTCTCCATTCACGATGAAGACCTTCCCGTGTTTCGTTTGTTGCGCCTGCGTGCACGCCGCGCCCCTGGCTTGATTGAGGATGCCAAAGACGTATTGCTTGAACTGTTCTCCGTTGACGCCGAATACTCGGCCGACACCTTGGAAGGCATTTACGACGAACTGGAAAAAGTCAGCAAAATGGTTTTGTCGGGGGATGTGACTGACGCCATGGCCGGTGAAGTACTGGGCGATATTGCGCGTCAAGAAGATTTGAATGGCCGGATTCGCCGCAACATGATGGACACCCGTCGCGCTTTGAGTTTTGCCATGCGCTTACGCATGTTGAATGCCGAGCAATTTGACGATGCGCGGCAAATTTTGCGCGACATTGACTCGCTTGACAGCCACACCGCTTTTTTGTTCGACAAGATCAACTTTTTGATGGATGCAACGGTCGGTTTCATCAACATCAACCAAAACAAGATCATCAAAATTTTCTCTGTGGCCAGCGTCGCCTTGCTTCCACCCACCTTGATCGCCAGCGTGTACGGCATGAATTTTCAATTCATGCCCGAGTTGCAATGGTCTTTTGGCTATGGCTATGCTGTCTTGCTGATGGTGGCCAGCGCGGTAGTTCCCATGTGGTATTTCCGCAAGCGCGGTTGGTTGAAGTAAATCACCCTCAGCGACTGGCCATCCACGCGTCCATCAAGGCGGATGTGTAGCGACTGGCCACCTCGTGAATAAAACGACTGAAGTCGGTGGTAGCGGCATCATCTGCACGGTCCGAAATGGTACGAACTGCCGCAAATGGGACGTCATAGTCGTGACAGACCTGAGCGACTGCTGCACCCTCCATTTCTACCGCCATCGCCAATGGCAAACGTTGTTGAAGCGCTTGGCTTTCTGAAGAAGTCGACACAAAGCGGTCGCCACTGAGAACCAATCCCGAATGCACTTTGGGAGACCGTACATGCAAAGCATGAAGTGTCTCTATGTCTATCCATTGGGAGGGGTTGTTCAAAATACCTTGCGCCGCGGCTCTGAGGCTTTGTGTCAAGTCAGGGTCCGTTGGAAAAATGGCTCGCCCGTACAAGGGTACCTCTAGGGGGGCAAACAAGGGCGACGCATCCATGTCGTGCTGAACGAATTCGGATGCCACCACCATATCGCCCACATTCACGCCAGCTGCAAGGCCACCAGCCACCCCAGTGAACACAATGGTGTTGACATCGAATCGCTCAATCAAAGCCGTGGCGGTAGTGGCAGCAGCCACCTTGCCGATCCGCGACAACACCAACACGACAGCCTGACCATGCCAAGTGCCTGTGGTGAATTGCCTAGACCCGTTTGTGATGGTGCGAGCGCCCAGTAAGGCACTTGTGAGCCCCACCATCTCCTCTTGCATGGCTGCCATGATGGCAATCGGTCTCATGGCGGTTGTCTGCGCAAAACGGTGGGGGTTATTCGACAGCCTTGACCATGTCTTCCACCACCTTCTTGGCGTCACCAAACACCATCATGGTTTTGTCCATGTAGAAGAGTTCGTTGTCCAAACCGGCATAACCGGCAGCCATGGAGCGTTTGTTGACGATGATGGTTTTGGCTTTGTAGGCCTCCAAAATCGGCATACCGTAAATGGCTGAACCCTTGATCATGGCCGCAGGGTTGACCACGTCGTTGGCGCCCAAGATGATGGCCACATCGACCTGACCAAATTCGCCATTGATGTCTTCCATCTCGAAGACCTGGTCGTAAGGCACTTCGGCCTCGGCCAGCAAAACGTTCATGTGGCCTGGCATGCGACCAGCCACCGGGTGGATGGCGTATTTCACGGTGATGCCTTTGTGGGTCAGCTTTTCAGCCAACTCTTTCACCGCGTGCTGGGCACGGGCTACGGCCAAGCCGTAACCGGGCACGATGACAACGGTTTCGGCATTGCCCAAAATAAAAGCTGCGTCATCCGCGCTGCCGCTTTTCACGGGGCGCTGCTCGGTGCTGCCGGTAGCTGCCGTGCCTGCTTCGCCGCCGAAGCCACCCAAGATGACGTTGAAGAAGGATCGGTTCATCGCCTTGCACATGATGTAGCTCAGGATCGCGCCCGACGAGCCCACCAAGGAGCCCGCAATGATCAACATGCTGTTGTTCAAGCTGAAACCAATACCTGCCGCCGCCCAACCGGAGTAGCTGTTGAGCATGGAGACCACCACCGGCATGTCGGCGCCGCCAATCGGGATGATGATGAGCACACCCAGCACAAAAGACAGCGCCAGCATGATGAGAAAAGCGTCCCAGTTGCCGGTGAACATGAAGTACACGCCCAAGCCCACCGTGGCCAAGCCCATCACCAAATTCAGCATGTGCTGACCGGCAAACACCACCGGCGCACCTTGGAACAAACGGAACTTGTACTTCCCAGACAGCTTGCCAAAAGCAATGACCGAGCCGCTGAAAGTGATGGCACCAATGGCCGCACCCAAGAACAGCTCTAAGCGGTTGCCGTTGGGGATGTCCAGCGTGCCCAAGCCTTGGGCCACGATACCGAAAGCCGCTGGTTCGACCACCGCCGCGATGGCGATGAACACCGCCGCCAAGCCGATCATGCTGTGCATGAACGCGACGAGTTCGGGCATCTTGGTCATCTCAACGCGTTGCGCCATGATGGCACCTGCGCCGCCACCAATCACCAAACCGAGCAGCACCCAGCCAAGACCTTGAACCGGGTCAACCTGTCCAAACAGCTTTGCTTGCTCGAAAATCAATGCTGCAGTGGTCACCACGGCAATCGCCATGCCACTCATGCCAAACAGATTGCCGCGAATCGAGGTGGTGGGGTGCGACAAGCCTTTCAAGGCTTGGATAAAGCAAATGCTGGCCACCAAATACAAAAGTACAACAAGGTTCATGCTCATTTGTCAGCTCCTGCTTTGGGGGCTTTTTTCTTGAACATCTCCAGCATGCGCCGCGTGACCAAAAAGCCACCAAACACATTCACGGCCGCCAGCGCCACAGCCAGCACGCCCATGGTTTTGCCCAGCGGCGTGACGGTCAGGGCTGCAGCCAGCATGGCGCCCACGATGATGATGGCCGAGACCGCATTGGTCACCGCCATCAAGGGCGTGTGCAAAGCGGGGGTGACGTTCCAGACCACGTGGTAACCCACGTAGATGGCCAGCACAAAAATAATGAGGTTGGTGACGGTGTGGTCCATGCTTATTTCCTTTTGACCTCGCCGCCTTGTGTCATCAAACACGCAGCCACGATGTCGTCTTCCATGTCAACAGTGAAGCCCTT
>CANNNH010000295.1 GCA_947505915.1 Comamonadaceae bacterium | reverse complement strand
GACAAAAGAGCTTTACAACCCGAAGGCCTTCTTCACTCACGCGGCATTGCTGGATCAGGCTTTCGCCCATTGTCCAAAATTCCCCACTGCTGCTCCTAGTACGAGAGGACCGGAGTGGACAGATCTCTGGTGTACCGGTTGTCACGCCAGTGGCATCGCCGGGTAGCTAAATCTGGAAGAGATAAGCGCTGAAAGCATCTAAGCGCGAAACTCGCCTCAAGATGAGATTTCCCCAAGGCTTTAAGCCTTTTAAAGGGTCGTTCGAGACCAGGACGTTGATAGGTCGGGTGTGGAAGTGCAGTAATGCATTAAGCTAACCGATACTAATTGCCCGTAAGGCTTGATCCTATAACCTGAAGCGCGTGTGTGCGACGGTATAATCTACCCAGATTAGAAAACTAAATTTGAGAAACAAGCAATACAAAGCAATGTATTACTTCTTCTATTGAACTGAACGCGTTGCAGAGCAATAAGTGCAACGAGTTAACCCGTTAAAGTCTGGCGATCATAGCGAGGTGGCCCCACTCCTTCCCATCCCGAACAGGACAGTGAAACACCTTAGCGCCGATGATAGTGCAGATTACCTGTGTGAAAGTAGGTCATTGCCAGACACCCTAAGCCGTAAACAAAACCCCCGTACTCGAAAGAGGCGGGGATTTTGCTTTGGGCGGAAAAAATGGCGGCAGTGGTAAGAATGCACTAATTTTTATCGTATGTGTTTATCGATATCTTCAGCCGAAAAATGGTCGGCTGGCAGGTGTACGCATGTTGACGCCGACCGAAAACTGACCCAGGTGCTTTACTTATTCTGCTTAACTCTTGAGCAGAGGATAAAAGGTGATCACCATGGAAATGATGGAAATCACCACGCGCACAGGGCTGGCGCGTAACACGGTAATCCCCCCATTTTTAAGCTCACTTAAAAGTAGAGGCTAGGCATGTAATGCCAGTTTTTGTTTCGGGGTGATGCCGCCCAATCCCATGTGCGGACGCTCGTTATTGTAAGTCCAAAGCCATTGCGTTGCGGTTTCTTGTACTTCAGCAAGACTTTCAAAGTCATCGCAGGCCAGCCATTCATAACGCACTGAATCGCACCGGGTTTCGCGGAGGCTGTTTGGTTTGAGTCAGACCAACATGGCCTGCTCGCTTTGATTACGATAATAATTTGCTTCTGCTTCCGCAGGTGGGATATGACCAATCGACCCAAGCAAACGATGGTGATTGAACCACGAAACCCATTCTAATGTCGCTAGCTCCACAGATTCTAGGCTTTTCCAAGGCCCCAAACGATGAATCACTTCCGCTTTGTAGAGTCCGTTAATCGTCTCAGCGAGTGCATTGTCGTAACTGTCGCCGGTCGTACCAACCGATGGCTCGATGCCTGCTTCAGTCAATCGCTCGGTATATCTAATCGATACATACTGCGATCCACGGTCGCTGTGATGAATCAGCGCTTCTCGCTCCGGTTGCCGCGCCCAAAGGGCTTGCTCTAACGCATCCAGCACAAACTCGGTTTGCATATTGCGACTCACTCGCCAGCCCACGATATACCGAGCGAATACATCAATCACAAACGCTACATACACGAAGCCTTGCCAAGTCGATACGTAGGTAAAATCCGACACCCAGAGCTGATTCGGTCGTTCGGCGACAAATTGTCGGTTCACATGATCGAGTGGGCAAGCAACGGCAGGGTCTGGGCCTGTCGTGCGCACCGCTTTACCACGCGATATGCCGCGCAAACCTAGGCTGCGCATCAAACGCTCAACGGTACACCGCGCCACAAGATGCCCATCGCGCTTGAGTTGCCGCCAGACTTTGACGGCACCATACACCTGATGATTCTCTTGCCAGACGCGCGTAACTTCACCGCTCAGTTGCTCGTCACGAATGGCACGTTGGCAACGTAACGCGGGATTGCGCTGTCGAGCGACATAACGTCGATAGGCAGACGGAGCGACCTGTAACAGTTTGCAGATCGGCTCGACCCCGTGCTGACCACGATGGGAATCGATGAATGACCTTACGATTTCAAGCGGCGGTCGAGCTCCGCCTGTGCGAAATACGCGCTGGCTAGGCGCAGAATTTCATTGGCCTTTTTAAGTTCGCGTACTTCTCGTTCCAGCGCTTTGATTCGTTCGTTCTCTGCTGAATTTTTGTTGGCTTGAACGGTATCGCCGCCTTGTCGACGGCACCATGTGCGCAGTGTTTCGGGCGTGCAGCCTATTTTGCTGGCAATTGAAACGAGGGTAGCCCATTCGGATGGGTATTCAGCAAGGTGTTCAATGACCATGCGAACTGCTCGTTCACGGACTTCGGGGGAAAAGTGAGTTGATTTCTTCATGGCGCCATTCTCTCAAGAATTGGAGCCTCCGCGAAACCCGGTGCGATTCACACAGTCCGATTATAACGCTCAATATATGCATTTTGCTGCGGGTTACCGGGCTGAATATAGGCCAATTCAATCGATTGTTGCTCTGCCCAATTTTTTAATAGGTGACTAATATATTCAGGGCCATTATCGGACCTGATTCGTTTTGGCTTGCCGCGCCATTCAATAATTTGATTCAGGCTGCGTATGACGCGCTCTGCTGGCAAAGAGAAATCGACTTCAATGCCCAATCCTTCCCGATTAAAATCATCAATCACATTAAATAAGCGAATACTGCGGCCATCGGCCAATTGATCGTGCATAAAATCCATCGACCACGTTTCATTTTTTGCCTCTGGCACAGCTAATGGCGCTGGGGTTTCACGATCTAAGCGTTTTTTAGGCTTAATCCGCAGATTTAATTCTAAATCGCAGTAAATCCTGTAGACCCGTTTATGATTCCAGTGCTTTTTCTTTACGTTTCGCAGATGCAAAAAACAAAGGCCAAAGCCCCAGTTGCGATGAGTTTCCGTGAGTTGAACCAATGAGTCAGCGATTTGGGCATTTTCTGCATCCAGCTTACGAACATAGCGATAGCAAGTCGTGCTAATCGCAAAGCTGGCGCAAGCTGCACGAATAGAAACGGCCTTGGTTTCAACGGCCCATTGAGCCATCTCACGACGCTGAGATGGCTTCACCACTTTTTTGACATGGCCTCCTTGATGATATCCGCTTGCATCTGGGCTTCGATATACATCTTTTTAAGGCGCTTATTTTCGTCCTCCAGCTCTTTCATCCGCGTCATCATCGAGACGTCCATGCCGCCAAACTTAGCGCGCCATTTGTAGAAAGAGGCAGAACTCATGCCGTGCTCGCGGCACAGATCGGGGACGGTTGAACCGGCTTCCGCTTGCTTTAAAATCGCCATAATCTGGCTGTCAGAATAACGTGCTGCTTTCATGTAGAGCTCCTCAAAGACTACGAGAAAATTCTACTTAAAAATGAGCTGGTTTTGTGGGGGGATTACCACACCATTCGCGCTTGGGTTCGCAAACTCGCTGCCAAGGCTGAGTCGCAATACCGAGGGCTGCGTCAATCACGGACACCACGCTTTGGGTTTATTCCTGATTTGCTAGCTCAAATTGCTTGGCAAATACTGCTGGCTCTTC
>CANNNH010000294.1 GCA_947505915.1 Comamonadaceae bacterium | reverse complement strand
TATGACCGTCAAGCCATGAACTATTGCGGCCGTTTGTGGTGGATGCTCAAGTGGTGCGGCCACGAGGCGGTGGCAGTGCTCGATGGCGGCTTGCAAGCGTGGGTGGCAGTCGGGGGCAATGTGGCCAGCGGTCCTGCTTTGCCCGTTGCGACAGCGCCATTTCCTTTGCGTGAGCCTTTGCTGGAGTTGAAGTACACGGCTGATGTGTCTGCCAATTTAGGCCGTCCTTTGCAAACCATTGTGGATGCGCGAGCGCCTGCAAGGTACAAAGGCGAAACCGAGCCTTTCGACCCAGTAGCGGGCCATATACCTGGCGCTCTGAATCGCCCTTTCAATACCAATGTCAACCCCCAAGGTTTCATGAAAAGCCCTGCTGAATTGCACGCCGAGTTTAAGGACCTGCTCAACGGACGCGACGCCAACAGCGTGGTGCACCACTGCGGCAGTGGCATCAGTGCCGTTCCCAACATTCTGGCCATGCAAGTCGCGGGTTTGGGTTCTACTGCTCTTTATGCTGGCAGTTGGAGCGAATGGTGCAACACGCCAGGCCTGCCCTGCGCACAGGGCTAAATAGCTTAATGTCCGTGCATCCACTGCACTGCAGCAGTAACCATGGCAATGCCTGCAAACAACCAAAGCACTTGCATCGCCGTCTCTGCAGCTGACAAGCGTTTTTGCAACTGAGGGATCAGGTCTGCCAAGGCGACATAAACATAACTGCTGCTGGCAATGACAAGCAAAAACGGCAGCCAAGCTTCGTGCCCCTCGATCAGGAAAAAACCCGCCAAACCGCCCACCACCGTCACGCTACCGGCCATGCATAACTTCAATAAAGCATCGCGCCCCTGACCCAAACCACGTTGCAAAACAGCCAAGTCACCCATGTGGTGGGGAATTTCATGGGCCAAAACAGCAACAGAAGCCGCCACGCCTAAGCTGAAATCGGTCATGAAAGCCGCCGCCACCAAAACCCCATCGCCAAAGGCATGCACGCTGTCGCCCGTCAGTACCGCCCAACTGCCTGTCAAGCCCTCTGCAGTTGGGTGCTCATGTGAATCGTTGTCCTTGTGACCATGGGGCCCATGGTGAGCCTGTCCATGCTCATGGCCGTGGTGCCATAACTCGGCCTTGTCCAATAGAAAAAAGAAGACCAAGCCCAAAAGCAAGGTTAAAAACAAGCTGTACGGTGCCAAGTCTGACTCGAAAGCCTCCGGCAATAAATGCAAAAACGCTGTCGCCAACAAGGCGCCTGCGGCAAGGCTGAGCAAATGCTGTGTAAAGCGGGCCATTAAGGCCCGAGCCAGCAGAGCCGCTAGCAAAACACTGCCTACGCCAGCGAACAAGGTGCCCGCCATGATGGTCCAAAACGTGAGTGTCATGCCTCTAATTATGCGCCCCGTCCTGAAGCTAACCCATTGGCCAAATTTTTAGTTTTTAAATACTTTTGTGTCGTTATTTCACAAATTTCACAAAAAAATGGTATCTAGGTTTTCATTTTTTACCCAAAAATCAATTAAAGTAACTTTAAGTATTGTTTTTTGAGTATTAAATGACAAATTTATCATTCACTTTCGGTTATTCGAGATTTTTGAGGCTGACCGCAGTCGCTTTGCTTTGGGCTGGGAGCTTCACAGGTGCAATGGCCACAACCAGTTCGCCCAATGGCTCAAAACCCCTAAATAAATGCATTGTGGGCGCTGCGCAGTACCACGGCGTCAACCCTTATTTGTTAAGAGCCATCTTGGTGGTAGAAAGCCGACTCAACCCCAAGGCCATCAATGTCAACATGAACGGTACACGCGATCTTGGCGTCGCCCAAATCAACACTATTCACCTTCCTGTTTTGCAAAACCACGGCATCAATGAAAGCCATTTGATGGATGGCTGTATCAATACCTATGTGGGCGCTTGGTTGTTGCGCAAACAAATCTCGCGGCATGGCCTCAACTGGTTTGGCATTGCCGCTTACCACTCCGTCACACCCGACAAAAATTTCCGTTACCAAGTGCTGGTCTATAACGAAATGGTCAGGAGCGGAGCTATCCAAAATATCGCCATGGTGGTGCCGCCCACAACACGTTAAGGTTTCAGTGCGCCTGGTCCCAGTTGGCGCCCATACCCACCTCGGCCAGCAAAGTCACTTTCAGTTGGGCGACGCTGGCCATGATGCGCGGCACTTCGGTTTTCAGCCAATCCACCTCTGAATCGGGCACCTCGAACACCAGTTCATCGTGCACCTGCATGATCATGCGCGTGCCACGACCTTCTTGGTCCAACACCTGCTGCACTTTCACCATGCTGAGCTTGATGAGGTCGGCCGCTGTGCCTTGCATGGGCGCGTTAATGGCGGCACGCTCGGCCCCACCGCGTCGCGGTCCGTTGGGTGAATTGATTTCGGGCAAATACAAACGCCGGCCAAACACGGTTTCCACATAGCCCTGGGCTTTGGCTTGGGCGCGGGTGTCGTCCATGTAGCGCTTCACACCGGCAAAGCGCTGGAAGTAACGCTCGATGTAGTTTTTAGCCGCCGTGTTGTCAATGCCCAGCGCCTTGGCCAAACCAAACGCACTCATACCGTAGATCAAACCAAAGTTGATGACCTTGGCATAGCGACGCTGCTCGCTGCTCACCGTGTCGGGCGTCAAGCCAAACACCTCGGCGGCCGTGGCTTTGTGCACATCCAAACCGTCGTGAAAAGCTTTGAGCAAGGCGGGGTCGTCGCTGATGTGGGCCATGATGCGCAACTCGATTTGGCTGTAGTCGGCGCTGGCAATCACGCTGCCTGCAGGCGCCACAAAAGCCTCGCGCACTTTGCGTCCCTCGGGGGTGCGGATGGGGATGTTTTGTAAATTCGGGTCGTTGCTGGACAACCGCCCCGTCACCGCCACCGCTTGCGCGTAATGGGTGTGGACCCGCCCCGTGCGCGGTTGCGCCAATTGCGCCAGTTTGTCGGTGTAAGTGCCTTTGAGCTTGGACAGCGAGCGGTGTTCCAAAATTTTTGCAGGCAGGGGGTAGTCGTCGGCGAGTTTTTCCAACACCTCTTCATCGGTACTTCGCGCACCGGTGGCGGTTTTTTTGATAACCGGCAAACCGAGTTTGTCGAAAAATATTTCGCCCAATTGCTTGGGGGACGCCAAATTAAAAGGTTGCCCAGCGATAGCGTAAGCGTCTTGCTCAAGTTGCATGATGCGCTGGCCCAAGCTGTGGCTTTGCGCGGCCAAGGTGGGCGCATCAATCAACACGCCATTGCGCTCGATGCGGTACAAGGCCTCGCTGCTGTCGATCTCCAACTGGTAAATGAAGCGCAGCTTGTCGTCGGCTTGCAAGAGGGGCCACAACCGCTGGTGCACGGCCAAGGTGAAGTCGGCGTCTTCACACGCATAGTGAGAAGCCTTGGCCACATCGACTTGGGCGAATGAAATTTGGTGCACCCCTTTGCCGCACAGGTCTTCAAAGGACAAGCCTTTGCGACCGAGGTGCCGATCGGCCAAGCTCTCCAAGCCATGCGGTTTGTGCACTTCCAGCACATAGCTTTGCAGCATGGTGTC
>CANNNH010000293.1 GCA_947505915.1 Comamonadaceae bacterium | reverse complement strand
TGGCCGCACCGCCGGGTTTGCGCTCGATGCTCAAAATCAAAATCGGCGGGTCGTCACCCATCAGGTTGAAAAAACTAAAGGGCGCGGCATTCACCACGCCCGACTCGTTCAAACTGGTGACCAAGGCGATGGGGCGCGGCACCACCACACTGACCAACAACTTGTAGCACTGGCTGGGGGGCATGGTGGAGAAGTCAAATTCCATGTGCGGGCTTTCGGTTCAGGGCAATTGCGCGGTTTGTTCGAGTTGCCACAGTTGTTGCAGCAAGGCGCGGGCCTTGGCGTCGCCAATCACCGGCGCGGCCAGCTCGATGAACTTGCCGTCCAAGTCGGCATCGGTCAGTGGGTCTTCGGGGTCGCCCTTGCGGTTGGGCTGAAAAAACACATCTTCGCGTCCATCGCGCGTGGCCAAGCGCACCCGCGCCGCGCGTTGCCCAGGAAAGCCTGCGTCAATTTGCGCATCGGCGCGCAAGCTCAGGCGCTGCATCAAGCCGCGCACCTGGGTGTCGGCCAAGCGCTCGGGGCTGAAGGCGGCCAAGCGCACCGAGCCATGCACCAAGGCACTGGCCACCACAAAAGGCAGGCTAAAGCGTGCCTCGGCGGCGGTGGCTGGGTTGGGGTTGCCGGCCACATCCAAGGCCGGTTGGTAGGTTTCGATGTGCACCGCGGCCAAATCTTCGGCGCGCACGCCCATGCGCTGCTGCAAGGCCAAGGCGCCGTCGATGGCGGCAAAGGTGTGGCCACAGCAGGCATGGTTTTTAAAAGTCATGTGTTGGATGTTGAACACCCGGCCCAGGTCGCCCAGCATGGGTGGCCAGTTGGGGCCATTGCCCATGGCCACGCCCATGCCGGCCTCGCCCTCCAAAATATCCAAGGACCCGGTCACACCGGCGCGGGCGGCTTGCGCGGCCAAGACACCCGCTTCGGCGGCGCGGCCAGCGTGCAAGGGCTTGGACATCGAGTCCATGCGAAAGGCTTGTTGTAAACCGGCGGCAAAGGTGCCCACTGTGGCCAGTGCATGGGCATAGGCGCTGGGCGGCAAGCGGTACAAGGTGGCGGCCGCTGCGGCCGCGCCAAAGCTGCCCACGGTTCCGGTGTTGTGCCAGTGCTTGTAATGGGCCCGGCCCAAGGTGGCGCCGATGCGGGTGGATATTTCGTACCCAGCCACCACCGCGCGCAGCAGGTCCAAGCCCGAGGCCTGGGTTTCTTGGGCCACGGCCCAGGCGGCGGCAATGGTGGGCGCACCGGGGTGGTAAATGGCTTCGCGGTAAATGTCGTCAAACTCCACCGTGTGGGCGGCGGTGCCATTGATCAAGGCGGCTGTGCGGGTGGAGGCGGCACGGCCCAGCGCCAAGCGGGCGCGGCCATGGTCCAAGTCGTCGGCCAAAGCCTGCTCGAGCAGGGTGGGCGGTTCGCATACCGCGCCGGGCAGCAAGGCGGCGTACCAGTCGATGACGGCGCGTTTGGCATGGTGCAGCACATCGGGGGACAGCTGCGTGGTGGACAGCTGCGCGCCATAAGCGGCCAGCGATTCAATGATGGTCATGGCAAGGATGGGGCATGTATGCCGTTGTGGTGGGCAGGTGTGATGGGCTGGGGCCAGGTGCAAGTGTTGGCATGGGTTTCAGGACACAGCTTAACAAGCCTTGGTGGTCCCCTGAGCGACAGCGCGGGGCGTGCCCTGGCTGGGGTCGGGCGGGCAGGCACAGGGGCTTGGACAAAACCTTGTCAGAATCCAGCGCTTGACCACAGGGATACGGCATGGATTTCAATTTGAACGAAGAGCACGACAGCTTTGCCCAAGCGGTGCGGCGTTTTGCGCAAACCGAGTTGGCCCCCGGGGCGCTGGCGCGGGCCCATTCACCGGCTTACCCCACCGATGTGGCCAAAGCCTTGGCCCGCCAAGGCTTGCTCGGCATTGCCTTTGACGAGCGCGACGGCGGTCAAGGCGGCACCTTGATGCACGCGGTATTGGCCATCCAAGAAGTGGCCCTGGCGTGCCCCAAAAGCGCAGACATCGTGCAAGCGGGCAACTTTGGCCCCATTCGCACCTTTGTCGAGTACGCCAGCCCGACCCAGAAGGCACGTTGGTTGCCCGGCTTGCTGAAAGGCGAAAAACTCATCTCACTGGGCATGAGCGAACCCGAAGCCGGCTCGGCGGTGACCGAACTGGTCACCAGTGCCAGCTTGGAGGGCGACGAGGTGGTGATCAACGGCAGCAAGGTGTTCTCCACCCATAGCCCGCACGCTTCTTTGTTTTTGATTTATGTCCGCTTTGGCCCTGGCGTGGACGGCATCGGTTCGGTGCTGATCGAGCGCGACACGCCCGGCTTTTCCATCAGCGAACCGTCGAACTTCATGAGTGGCGAGCAGTGGTGCCAGTTGTATTTTGAAAACTGCCGCATCCCGGCCAGCCAGGTGTTGTTGGGCATTGGCGGGTTTAAAAAGCAAATTGCCGGGTTCAATGTGGAGCGATTGGGCAATGCCTCGCGCGCCTTGGCCTTGGGGCGGTACTGCTTCAATGTGGCGCGTGAGCACGCCTTGATCCGCAAGCAGTTTGGCCGCCCTTTGTGCGAGTTCCAAGGTTTGCAATGGAAGTTTGCCGACATGGCCTTGCAGCTGGAGAGCGCGCAGTTGATGCTCTACAAAGCCGCGATGGAGGGCGAGGGCGGTGCCCTGCCCAGCGCGCACAGCACGGCCATGGCCAAGCTGGCCTGCAACCAAGCGGGTTGGGCGGTGGCCAATGAAGCCATGCAGGTCATGGGCGCCACCGGTTACAGCCAAGAGACCTTGGTTGAATACTGTGTGCGCCGCACCCGGGGTTGGATGATCGCGGGGGGCTCCATCGAGATGCTGAAAAACCGCATCGCCGAAGGCGTGTTCGAGCGCACGTTTTCGCAACGTCCACCCAAGACCGCATGAGTGCCGCCCCACCAAAGACGGGACCCGTCCAGCCCCGTTTGCAAGGCGCCGAGTTGGCGCGGGTGCTGTTGTCGCCCCACAGCGTGGCGGTGGTGGGTGCGTCGGACGATGCCGGCAAAACATCGGGCCGACCGCTGACATTTTTGCGCCAAGCCGGTTTTGCGGGGCGCGTCTACCCGGTCAACCCGCGCCGCGCACAGGTGCAGGGCGAGACCGCGTGGCCCGACCTGGCCAGCCTGCCCGAAGTGCCCGAGCATGTGTTTGTCATCACCCCCACCGAGACGGTGCTCGACACGGTGCGCGAATGTGCGCGTTTGGGCGTGCGCTTGGTCACGGTGCTGGCCAGTGGGTTTTCCGA
Organism: Comamonadaceae bacterium; assembly: GCA_947505915.1. The sequence continues at coordinate 268 of CANNNH010000293.1, read as the reverse complement.
AGCGGGCGCTGAGGGCCTGGCGCGCGAGCAGGCCTTGCGCGACATCACCCGCGAAAGCGGCTTGCGCCTCATCGGGCCCAGCAGTTTGGGCGTGGTCAACCCGCGCGCGTGCATGCCATTGACGGCCAATGCGGCCTTTGCCGAGCCCGATATGCCGGTGGGCCGCGTGATGGTGGTCTCGCACAGCGGCAGCATGATCGGTGCCTTGGTCTCGCGCGGGCGTGCCCGTGGCGTGGGCTTTGCCAGCTTGGTCTCGGTGGGCAATGAG
>CANNNH010000292.1 GCA_947505915.1 Comamonadaceae bacterium | reverse complement strand
GATGCAAACACAGGCTCTGAAAATTCATGGAGTTTTTGCACCAACCCATCCACCGTCTCTTGAATTTGGATTTTCGATATGAATTCCTGCGCCTGGTCCTTGACGGTTTCCAATAAAGAATTCATTTGCTCACGCATTTCGTTCACAGCTGCCAACAACTTCTCGAACAGCGCGTCCAATGCGGACTTGGCAGCAACGATGCCCTGCTGCAACTGGGTCAAAAGCCCCACCAAGGCGTCGATCGCGTCCTGCAGCTTTTCCAGCACCAAATCCAAAACTGGATTGAGTGCCAACACCAAAGCTTGCGCTTGATCCATCAAGTCATTGGCGGTTTTACCGGCTTTTTTGACCAATGATTCAGCGGACCCGATCGAGGATTGCAAAGCGGGTATGCTTGCTTTCACCCCCAGATACAAACTTTTTGCAATCGCCAAAGGAGGGGCAATGGCCATGTGTTTTGTGCAGACATCGATGGCAGTGTCACACAAGGCATCGGCCTGATCGAGGTGACTGCTGACAGCGCTCAAAGCCCCCAGGGCTTGCTCCACAAAGCCCGACACCTGTGATTGGATGCCTTCTATCTCTTGTGCCGCAGTGTTTATAAATTCGCGAACTGGCTCAAACTTTTGTGGCAGTTCTTGCAAACTGGATTTGGTGTTCTCAGCCTCCAGAGAAATATCGTCCAGCGTCAATTTAACCGCATCCACTTGCTCACCAACCACGGCAACCACGTGGTCAATCGCATCCATACAAGCATTTGCCGTTTCTTGCAAAATATCAATGGGTTCAAGTGACTGGTCTACCAGCAACTGGGTGTCTTGACCCGATTGGTTTAAGACCGTTCCGACTTCGTCCAGACTGCTGCGCACCGACTCAATGACCGCTTTCAAATCGTCCACCAGTTTCATCATGGCTTCATGGGCTTGATCAAATAGATCGTTGCAATGATCGGCCTCTTCCCCCACTTTTTCTTGAAAAGCGATCACTTGCCCTTTCCCCGCCAGCAAAGGTGACAGGCATTCCGTCACCACCGATTGAACCTGCTCCTTGGCTTGGGTCAATACCGACATCAAATCTGCTTCAACACCGGAGACCAGATCACGCATGTCGGTCACGTCACCCATCAGTTGGTCTTTTAGCTCCAGGAGTTGCTGCTGAAGTTGGTCAAATTGATCGCCAATTTGGCTTTTCAAGTCTGATTCCCGGTCGCGCAACGGGGATGTGATCAAAGCGCTGTTCACACCTTTCTCTTCCAGCTTTTGCAACGCCAGAGAAACGCTTTTCAACTCCACGGTCAATGGGGTAACTTGGGTCATAAAGTCAGCCGCCATGGTTTGACTGCCTTCGGCCCGCTTCAAGGCCGCCTCTGCAAGACCCGCCAACTCAGCCAAGGGTTTGAGTTTGTCCGGCACAGAGGGGACCAAACTCAATAACTGCTCGGGCAGTTCAGCCAATGCACGGATCGACTGGGACACGGCATCTGAAATGGGTTGTATGTCTGCCATTTGTGCAGCCAGTGTGGCTGGAATTTGCGCCGCATCGGTACAAATGCTTTTGATTTGCGCAAAGGTTTCGCTGATTTTTCCTGGCAAAGGTGCCACGATGGGTTGGGGATTCAGCAGGCCAGGTATCTCTGTGAGTTTGACCGCAATGGCTTGAAAATCCTTGGCCATATCAGCCAGCAAATCAGCAACTTTTCCGGGCAAGTCGCTGACTTGGGTAGCAATTTCAGTGGCCGCCTCTCCCAAGGCTTGCTCAATTTTGGCCGAGCCTTCCGTGATGGTGGTCAATGATTGCGTGATCAGTTTCAAGAATCAACCCTGCATTCACATGGAAGTCAATTTCGCCTGCGCATCACTGCCAGCTTTGGTCATGGCGCTTTGAATATCCAATACCTTTGACGGTGCGGGGGACAAACTGATGGAAAAATCAGATACCTCAGACAGCGCAACTTGAATCTGCTCCATGGCTTCCTCAACCTCGGGGAGAACTTGTGCGCCCTCGATTTGCAGTGACGTCAAATCAGGCATGAGCATGGACGGCACTGGTATGGACGTCAAATTGGCCAAGTCCGCCAATGATGTCAAAGAGGACAAACCGCTTGCTGCGGATGTCACCACCATTTTTCCCAAAAACTGACGTTTGGCCGTTTCCTCCACGGCCACCAACGACCCACTTTGCATGCGATTGGCCAAAACCTGAAGCCACTGCTCTGGCCCACCCCGGGCCCCAGAAAGCGCAGGTCCCGTTTTATGCAACAACCATCTGAGTTCAGAGACCGCGCCGGGGTCCCCCATCCAGTAACGCAAATAAGCCATGGCCTCATCGGCATGAAAGAAATGGCGCCGTACCCCAATGGGCGACCCAAAAGTCAGGCCCGACAAGTCGGATTCAGCGGCATCTTTGGACGACAGTGCATCATAAAAAGTCACCCGGGCGTGGTGTCGCCATAGACTGATCAGTGGTTGCAACATAACGGTACTGCTGAAAAATGATCCGGTTGGGCCAGATGATGGTGTTTGGGTTGCACGAAGAATTCATGTGGCCCTGTCAGCCAAAGTTCTTCACCCTCAATTATGCGTTGTTCCCACATTGTCCCCTTTGAAGACAATCATGCTTTTCAATCTGTGGTAACTTGCCGCAACGTCAGCGCTCTGACAAACCCATATGGAAATAGTTCACTCAATGAGAGGGAAACCATGAAAATTGGAATCATCGGTGCGGGTGCAATTGGCTCAACGCTTGCAAAGGTGGCCGTGCGTTGCGGACATGAGGTCGCCATGGCCAACTCCAACGGAATGGGCAACTTGCAAGCAGTGGCCGAAGCCGCAGGTTGTCATGGGGGCAAGCTGACAGAGATCACTCAATTTTCAGACCTCTTAATTCTTGCCATCCCCCTCAAAGCCATTTGGCAGCTAGACCCCTCACTCTTTGAGGGAAAAATTGTTTTGGATGCCAATAATTACTATCCCGCCAGAGATGGTGCCATCTCTGCACTGGATCGACATGAAACGACCACCAGTGGCATGCTCCAAACACGCTTGGGCACCAGTGCCAGGGTGGTTAAATTTTTCAATGCCATCATGCAAAGAGACATCGAAAGCGATGCCAGGCCTGTGGGCACTTCGCCGCGCCGCGCACTCCCAATGGCCGGAAATGATGCTGACGCCAAAAAAATGGCTTCAGAATTGGTGAACCAATTTGGCTTTGATCCCATCGATGCTGGAAACCTCGAAGAAAGTTGGCGCTTTGAACGTGCCATGCCCAGCTACTGCATTGCACTGGTCGCGGGTGAATTGGTGACTGCGCTTGCTTCAGCCCAAAGAGGAGTTGAATTACCCCACGGTTCTTGGCAATCAAGTCGTCGGTTTATCCAAGCCTATGGTTAAACAAGGCTCACTCCAACGGATGAAAAGTCCGGTATTCAAGTCTCTGCAAACATTTCTGCGGACTCAACGATTGGGGTTCGAATCAAATAATCAAATGCACTGAGCGCCGCTTTTGCGCCCTCGCCCGCGGCAATGACAATTTGCTTGTAGGGCACGGTGGTCACG
>CANNNH010000291.1 GCA_947505915.1 Comamonadaceae bacterium | reverse complement strand
GCTGCCTCCCGCTTAGCTCGAACGTTAGATGTCCGGGGAAAAGGTATGGCAGCTCACACAAAATCCCTCGTTGCCTTTGCGCATGTCGCCGACGTCGAGCGGAGCATCAAGTTCTACGCAGACCTAGGCTTCAAGGCTGAGAACACAGTAGTTGCGTCTGGACAGAACACTCCTGTTTGGGCGTGGCTGGAGAGTGAGCAAGCCAACCTGATGGTTGGGCTTGCCTCTGGGCCGGTAGATGCTACGCAGCAAGCTGTGCTCTTCTATCTGTACTTCGAGAGCATCGAAGAGACACGTGCCAACTTGGTACAGCTCGGTCATGCACCGGGTGAAATCAAGTACCCGTTTTACATGCCAGCGGGAGAATGCAGGCTAGTAGACCCAGATGGCTACGTACTCATGCTTGCCCAAGACTAGCCGGTCATCTAACTATGCGTTCAAGCGGACCGCGGAGAGAGCCTTTCATGTTTCCTGAAACATGGTCGCGCTGCGGCCGCTTAACGCGGCGTTAGGCTCCACAAAACGCCCATGCCCAATCTCGTGGTCATATTCGGTCCACCGGCCGCTGGCAAGGCAGCCGTCGGGCACGAACTCGCTGCTCTAACCGGCTACAGGTTCTTCCACAACCATCTGACAGCCGACCCAGCTGCAGCGCTCTTTGGCTGGGGAGGCGAGCGTTTTGCAAGAACAGTCGACGCCATTCGCGATGTCCTGTTTCGTGAAGCGGCCTCAGACTCATCAATTTCAGGAGTGATCTTCACCTTTGTCTGGGGAATCAACCTGCCCGATGACACAGCATTGATGAAGAAACTCAGCGCTTTGTTCGCTGATGGAGGCGGTCAAGTGTTCTTCGTAGAACTGTTGGCCAGCCTTGAAACGAGAATCGCACGGGAAGGAACCGAGTTTCGGATCGGACTCAAGCCTGCGCAGCGTGATGTAGAGGCAGCCCGAGCCAGGCAAGTCGAATTTGATGGCAAGTACGTGTTCAACACAGATGGCTGGCTACCCCTGGACTACCCGCACCTCGTCATAGACACAGAGGCCTTGAGTCCAGTGGATGCGGCCCAGAAAATCAAGGTCGCTCTCACGGCCGCGCCGAGTGGAGCCTAAACCCTTACTCGAGCGGTCCTCCGGCGTCAATTTGCACTTTCTGGCATCTCTGTGTAGACTTCCACACAAGGAGTACTACACATGGCTACTAATCTCGCTCTAGATCCGGAATTGCTTGACCGGGTAGTTGCCGTCAGTGGAGAGACCACGAAGAAGGCGGCCGTAACGCTCGCGCTCAAGGAGTTCGTTGCGCGCCGGGAGCAAAGGCGCGTCTCAGAGCTTTTTGGCAAGCTTGACTGGGACGCAAGCTATGACTACAAGGCGGAGCGCTCACGATCGTGACTTTACTTGTCGACACCAGTGTTTGGTCTCTTGCGCTCAGGCGCGACGGATCAGTTGAGTCCAGAGAAGTTATCGCGCTGCGCGAGGCGCTGGACGGCGCTGACGCGGTCGTGACGACTGGCCTAGTCTTGCAGGAGCTTCTACAAGGTTTCAGTGGTCCCAAGGCGAAAGAGGCAATCATCCAACGCTTTGGCACTTTGCCACTGATTCAGCCCGACAGGCAGGATCACATAGGTGCTGCCGAAGTCAGAAACGTCTGTCGTAGAAACGGGGTACAAGTCGGCACCATTGATGCAATACTCATACAGCTTTGCGGTCGCTATGAGCTCACCCTGTTGTCCGTGGACAAGGACTTCGCCAACGCCGCTCCGTACGTTCCCTTCAAACTTTGGGGCAACGGGTGAGGTCGCCGCCTACCCCTGCGTTCAACCTGACATGCAACAGTGGTCTGTTTCGGTCTTCTCAAGTCAGATGTGCTTGTGATGGTTTACACCGAGCGCCCGAAAGGGCTTCACCTGATCTCGCTGCGAAAGGCAGAAAAACATGAAGCTCGCTACTACCGCCAAGTTGCCAAAGAAAACCTCGACTAAGGTCAACGACCCGGATAATCCAGCATGGACTGAGGACATGCTGGGTGCGCCAGTACTGAAGCAGGGCCGCGAGCCGCAAGCTACACCCACGAAGGTTCTCACCTCTGTCGGTTTGGATGCGGACATTTTGGAGTTCTTCAAGTCGAAGGGGGCTGGCTATCAGTCGCGGATCAATGCAGCGCTTCGCATGGAATTGGAGAGAAATTTATCTGCTCGTCCAAGAGCGACAACGCGCAAGTGCGCTGCGGCTTGACTTCGACGTTAACCCTTTTGCACCATGGCACTCTCCGACCTCGCCAACGAAATTATTGAGCTCGACCGTCTGAACATGGAGGCTCACTTCATCGCCTCTGGTGAAACGTTTGATTCAGCGCGCCGCGAAGCAGGCTTGGGAAGCGAAATACAAGAAGGGGCGCAATTTCTTCAGGTAAGGCGCAGTGGTGAACTGATCGCGTACCTTGAGTATTTGCCTCCTCAGGACGGAAAGTTTCGCATCCCTTCACTTCAGGTTCACCCGACCTACCGAGGTACGTCAATCCTACGGCCGTTGTTGGCACAGGCTGCCCATCGCATCGGCTCATGGCCTGATGCCACGCTCCAAACCCGCGTTCATTCAACCAATTCGAAGTCCATTCGCTTGCACAGTCGGCTTGGTTTTTCTCACGTTGCTAGCTCAGATGGCAGACTTGTATTTACAATCTCGGTTTCCGCGTTGCGGGCAAAACTTCAGACTTATTCAGGGCTAACTCAGCGTTCAAGCGGAGCGCACAAACCCGATGACGTCAACTCCAATGATCCGGGCTAACAGGTCAATCGACACGGATTCGCAACTGCAGGAGGCGGCTTCGCCGCAAGTGTTGCGGGCCGGTTGCCTTCAACATTAGGTATCCAAGCAGATGATTCAACTCTTAGTTCCAGCCGAGCAATACCTCCCGAGCTACGCAGCAGCGCTTCGGCGCGGCTGGTCGCCGAACAATGAGCGCGGCTTGGCAGCCTCGCTCGAAGAGCTGGAGCAGATTGAGGCGAATCCCGTCTCGTTCATTGCCTCGCTCGATGACAGAGAGGCCAAAGGCGCACCTGTGAAGATGCCTGATGGTTCAGTAGTCCCACGCCTACCTGGGTTCAGACGCTGGATGTGGGATGGAGAGTTCGTCGGGAGTATTGCCTTCAGGTGGCAGCAAGGAACGGCGGAGCTTCCGCCCTACTGCCTCGGGCACATTGGTTACTCCGTCGTTGCATGGAAGCAGCGGCAGGGTTACGCCACGTCAGCGCTATTGAGTTTGCTCAAAGAGGCCCGCGCGATGGAGCTACCTTACGTCGAGATCACAACAGACCCTGACAACCTGCCTTCGCAGAAGGTCATCTTGGCCGCAGGCGGGAAACTTCATGAGCGGTTCAATAAGCCGCCCCAATTTGGTAGCCAACCATGCTTTCGCTTTCGTATTACTCTGACGTAGCGATGCCTAAACTCGGTCAAGCTGAGCACCAACGTTGGGCTTCAGAAGAGGTTTCACGCACTATGTCATTGAGCAACCTCGAAGTTCGGAAAGCCACGCCTGCTGATCGTCTTCCCTTGTT
>CANNNH010000290.1 GCA_947505915.1 Comamonadaceae bacterium | reverse complement strand
TTTGACTACACCGGATTGGGCATTCCCGTCTTGGTGTTGTTGATCATGGCCATGTTGGTATTGCCATTGCCGCCGCTTTTATTGGACTTTTTGTTTACTTTCAATATTGTCATCAGCTTGGTCATCATCATGATCGCCATCAGCACCCGCAAACCGCTGGAGTTCTCATCATTCCCCACTGTCTTGTTGTTTGCCACCATGTTGCGCTTGGCCTTGAACGTGGCCTCTACCCGTGTGATCTTGGTGGATGGCCATACCGGCCACGATGCCGCAGGCAAGGTGGTGGCAGCGTTTGGCGAGTTTGTGATTGCCGGTAACTATGTGGTGGGTTTCATCATCTTTGGTATTTTGATGATCATTAACTTTATCGTGGTGACCAAAGGTGCGGGCCGAGTGTCTGAAGTGAACGCGCGTTTTACCTTGGACGCCATGCCTGGCAAACAAATGTCTATCGACGCCGACTTGAACGCTGGTGTGATCGACCAACCCACAGCACAAAAACGCCGCGCCGAGTTGTCCCAAGAATCCGACTTCTTCGGTGCCATGGACGGTGCTTCCAAATTCGTCAGCGGTGACGCCATAGCGGGCATATTGATTTTGCTGATCAACTTGATTGGCGGCTTGGCCATTGGCGTACTCCAACATGATTTGTCGGTCTCAGAGGCCGGAAAGATTTACACCTTGCTCACCATCGGTGACGGCTTGGTGGCGCAAATTCCTGCGCTGTTGTTGTCTTTGGCCACCGCCATCATCGTGACCCGTGTCACCACCTCTGAATCGATTTCCGAGCAGGCACATACCCAGTTGGCCAACCCTTCGGCTTTGTTTATTTCCGCCATCATCTTGACGATGTTGGGCTTGGTGCCCGGCATGCCTCACCTGATGTTCATCACCTTGGCTGCGGTGACTGCCGGTTTGGGCTTGATGGTGATTCGCAGCGAGGTCGAGGAAGAAGCTGTGCAAGTGGCCGAGGCGCAAGCCGCCGCCACTACCGAGGCCACCAAAGATTTGGATTGGGACGACGTTGATCAGGTGGACTTGATTGGCTTGGAAATTGGCTACGGCTTGATTCCTTTGGTGAACGTTGAAACCGGCGGCGAATTGATGAGCCGTGTCAAAGGTGTGCGCAAAAAACTGTCTGCAGAGCTTGGCTTTTTGGTGCAACCCGTGCGCATTCGCGACGACTTGAACATCGACCCCGACTCTTACAACATCGTGCTCAAAGGCGTGGTGCGTGGCAAAGGCGAAATCAAAGTGGGCCGTGAGTTGGCCATCAACCCCGGTCAGGTCTATGGCGAACTGCAAGGTACGCCCACCCGCGAACCCGCGTTTGGTTTGGAAGCCGTGTGGATCGAGTCTTCTCAACGCGATTTGGCCCGTACCTTGGGCTACACCGTGGTTGACGCCAGCACCGCTATCGCCACCCATTTGAATAAAGTATTGCGCGAAAACTCCGCCGATCTGCTCAGCCACGACGAAGTGCAGCAACTCTTGGACAAACTCTCTGCCAAGTCCCCCAAACTGGTGGAAGAGTTGGTGCCTGGCAAACTGTCGCTGGGTGTGGTCACCCGTGTGCTGCAACATTTGTTGAACGAAGGTGTGTCGATCCGCGACATGCGCTCTATCGCCGAATCTCTCACCGAGGCGAGTGCTCGCAGCACCGACCCCGAGCAGCTCGCCGCTTATGTGCGTCCCAAACTCGGTCGCATGATCATGCAAAGCTTGGTCGACGAGTCCAGCAATTTATCCGTGATGACTTTGGAGCCCGGCTTGGAGCAACTGCTGCACAACGTGCTGCAGCAAAGCCAGCCAGGTCAGCCCGTGGTTTTGGAGCCCAGTTTGGCCGAAAACCTGTTTAATGCGCTGCGCATGGGTGCGCGGGCCATGGAAGACGAAGGCCATGCCGCCGTCTTGGTGGTCTCGCCATTGATTCGCAGTTGGTTGTCCAAGGCCGTTCGTTTTCGCGTCAGCGATTTGACGGTTTTGTCCTACAGCGAAATTCCAGATGACCAAGCAGTCAAAGTGATTCACACAGTGAACGCTAACAACCGCGACTAATTCAACCCTTTATTTGACCAACGAGAAACACCATGGAACTCAAGCGAATCATTGCCCGTGACACCCGGGCGGCCAACGAAAAGGCAGTTGCCTTGTACGGCCCCGACGTGCTTGTCATCTCTACCAGCAAGGTGAGAGGCAAAACCGAGTTGATCGTTGCGGTTGATGTTGAACCCATGAATGCCGAGGTCGCCTTGGCAGAGACTTTTGTGCCTAGCGAGAAAACCTACAGTTTGTCTGCGACGCCTGTCAGTGATGAAGCGCCCTTGGTTCAAGAAGCGCCAGCCAGCTTTGGCAAAGTACTCAACGACACCATACAAAAACGCCCAGCCAAACCGACCAAGGAAGATGTTCCCGGTTTTGTGCCAGCCGCTGCGCTGAAAAAAGCCCAAGAAAAAGCCTTGCCAGTGCAAACCGCGGCACCCGCTGCCGAACCAGCACCCGTGCAGGAAACCGTGGTGAAAGAACAAGTTTTGGCCGCCACACAGCACATGGCCGAAGAGCGCGACGCAATGCGAGGCCGTGAAATCGTTCAAATGGTGCGCGAAGAACTCGCCACCTTGCGCAAAGAATTCAAGCTGAGCCAGCAAATGGCGTGGCAAGGTACCGGCTTGGCCCGCAACCTCATGCCTTTACGTAATGCTTTGCAAGAGGCCGCTATACCGGTGGCCTTGCGCGCCTTGCTGATTGACAGCATCCAAAGTTTTGAAGACGTCGAGCCAGCGATGGATGAAATTCGCCGCCAGCTTTGCCATTCCATGCAACACAGCAGCGTGACAGCGCCAGATCAAGGCGTGCATGTGATCGCAGGTCCTTCGGGTGCCGGCAAATCCTTGATGGTGGCTCGCTTGGCTCAACATGCCAGCGTCAACTGGGGCAGCGAGCAAGTCGCGGTCATCAGTTACAGCGACCAACGTGCAGGCGCTTGGAACCAAGCCCAGTTGCTCAGCGCCCAGTCCGGTGTCGATTGTTTCCGTGCCACCAACGTCACCACTTTGAAACTTTTGTTGGAAGAACACGGTCAGCGCAAGTTTCTCATCATCGATACCCCGGGTGTTCAAATGGCCGAGCGCGTAAGCGAAATTGTGGCAATCTGCAAAGAGGCACAATTCCACGTTGTTCTTCCCGCCGATGCCTCTCAGTCTTCATTGCGCAGAGTGCTTTCAACCCCGCATATTCAATGGCAAAGCCTGATGATTTCTAAATTGGATGAAGCCAGCCAGCCTTGGGCCCTGATTCAGGTTCTGACCGAAGGTCATGTGGGCGTGAGTGGCGCCAGCCGCGGCGAGCGCATCGGCGAATGGTCGGTGCAAATGCAGGCCGAAGAATTGGTCACCGTGGCACTGGCGAATTTGTCGCTGGGCTACACCGACACCACTCAGGAAGACATGTCCAGCACACTGGCCATGGCTTCTGCCAGAATTTCGCGTCTGGCCGCGCAACACACAAGGTCTACCCATGAGTAACAACAAAACCACGGAGGTCATCGGCATCGCCAGCGGTAAA
>CANNNH010000289.1 GCA_947505915.1 Comamonadaceae bacterium | reverse complement strand
CGCGGGGTGATGCGCAAGAAGCGCTCGAAAAATTTGGCCGGTTCAGGGCGGCGGCGGATGTTGAGAAAGTCAATGATTTGGATCAACGCACGGGTCTGCCCCTGGCTTTCGCGGTGGATGGTTTGCACCAAGCGCTGCAAGCCTTCAATATAGCGGTCATGGCCAATGCGCAACAACGGGCCGCTGGGCACATCGCGGATGCCGGTGGCTTCGATCACGATGGCGCCCGGTCGACCGCGCGCAAAGCGGCCATACCACTGCAACACATCCTCGGTCACCCAGCCTTCATCGTTGGAGCGCCACGGCACCATGGCCGGCACCCAGGTGCGATGCGGCAAGGTCAACGGACCGATCTGGACAGGGCTGAACAAGCGCGAAGCTCGGGCCTGTTCAGCCGTGGGTGCGCTGCCCAGTTGGCTGTGAAATTTGATGCGCTGGGGGGGTTTCCACATAAAAAAAGTGCCCCTTGCATTCAATGCAGTGGGCAAACATCGGTTGAGTCAATCCAGCGCCTATCGTAATCGCAAGACCGCATGAGCCCGCGGACCCCACTCTGCGCCGCCTTGTCAGCCCAGCAAAGTCCGGCGGCCACCCACGCTCACCAGGGGATTTATCGCTGGGGTTGGTGACTCGCCCGTCTGCGCGCCAGCGCACCCGCCATGCTCCAGGGTTGGCCCACGCCCGTGTCCAAGCGAGCACTCCAACCCGATTCACACCCAAAGCGCAAAGCATCGCCATCACCCTGCCCTTCACGAAGCGCCTGGCCTTGGCCGTTGTCCAGGCGGTAAGCGTGGCCCTGACCGAGCCCTGATCGAATGGCGTCTCCAGCCCCACTGCCCTCACGCCAGGCATTGCCCAACCCAGCGCTGGCATTGATGGCGTCGCCCAAGCCCGCACCCGAGCGAATGGCGGCCCCGTCGCCTTGACCATCGCGGTAGGCATGACCTTGGCCCACGCCGCTGCGCAGGGCGCAACCGGGGCCGCTGCCCGCGCGCCGGGCATGGCCCACGCCTGAACCATCGCGGTACACATGGCCTGGCCCTGCGCCCGACAAAATGATGGATCCGGGGCGCGAACCCACCAACAGGTAATGGGCGTGAGGTTCATCGGCCTCCACGATGATGAAAATATCTGGGCCAAATGCATCGATTTGATAGCCTTCGTGGCCCACGCGGCAAGCCAACACCTTAAAGGCCTGGGCCGAAATTTTGCATACCTGTACCGGTTTCATTGGCAGGCTTTGGCGCGAGAGAACCTTCATAGACCACACTGCCCACGGCGGATGGCCCACTCATCGCAAATGCGCCCAGTGGGCGACTTGCACATTTGGCGTGCCATGCCATCGTCGCTGCGCGACAAGGCCACCATTCCACCGGCCTGGGCACAGGACTGGGCCAAGGTGTTGGGCACCGGCGAGCTGCCCGCAGGGCTGCAAGCCCCCAGACACAGTGCCCATGCCAAGAACACACCCAAAACACACCACCGGGCACTTAAAACTTCATTTGGAATTAATTTAACCATATTAGTTAATTATATGGTTTTATTTTTTTATCGACAAGCTGATTTGTCAGCCAGCAGAAAACCGCCTCCGAGCGCAGACAGGCGCACCCCATGAGCCTGGGCTCCATTAAGCTTGTCACCTGCCCATGACCCACACCCTGCGCCCCGGATTGATCGTTTTGCACAGCAACCAACTGGAGGTGCTGTTCGAATTGGTTTTGCGCGTGATGCAACAACACCCCTTGCCGCCTTTGCAGGCCGAACAGGTCTTGGTGCAAAGCAACGGCATGAAGCATTGGCTGGAGTTGCAACTGGCCAGCCCACATGGCCTGGGCATTTGTGCCGCCACCCGCATGGACTTGCCCTCCACCGCTTTGTGGAAGATGTACCGGCAAGTGCTGGGAGGCCAGCGTGTGAGCGAGCACATGCCCTTGGACAAGGACGCTTTGTGCTGGCGGCTGCTGCGCCTTTTTTCACACGGCTTGGACGACCCGGTCTACGCCCCGTTAAAAAACTATTTGAGCCCGCATCCGTCAGACAACGAACCGCCTGGGGCTCAGGCGACTCCTGCGCGCCGGGCTTACCAACTCGCCCTGCAAGTGGCCGATGTGTTTGATGGCTACCAAAATCACCGCGCCGACTGGCTGCAAGATTGGGCCAGGGGCGAAGACCAGATCCGTGGACGGCGCAACCAGGTACAAACCTTGCCCGAGGCCCAGCGCTGGCAACCCGCTTTGTGGCGCTGCTTGCTGCAAGATGTGCAACAAGACAAGCCCGGGGTGGCCGAAACGCAGACATCCGGCATGCATTCGCGGGCCCAGGTGCACCAAGCCTTCATGCAGACCATGGCCGAACCACCACCCTCAGCCGCCGGTCTGCCCCCCCGTGTGGTGGTGTTTGGCATATCGTCATTGCCCTTGTCCACCCTGGAAGCCCTCGCAGCTGTGGCCCAGGTGTCCCAAGTGGTGGTGGCCGTGACCAACCCTTGCCAAATGTATTGGGGCGATGTGCGCCCACAACGCGCCAGCACCCCGTGGGGATTGAGCCCATCGGCCACGCGGTTTGCGGCCCAACGATGGCAGGCCCTGGCAGACCACTCAACAGAGGAACACCACCCCAACGCAACCGACACCGACGCGCCAAGTGAGCCAGAAAATGGCCATCCCTTGCTGGCCGCTTGGGGCCAACAGGTGCGCGACCAATTGCATCTGATCGATGTCTTCGAGGACCACCCACAAGCCCGCGTGTCGGCTTTTGTCGATACCGCGCAAGCCCAGCCGGCCAGCCAACTGCATCAGTTGCAGTCTGACATCTTGAACTTGCGACCCACGGCTGAAAGCCACCACCAGCGCCAACCCACCGACACCAGCATTCAATGGGTGCAGTGCCACAGCGCCCAACGCGAGGTGGAGGTGCTGCACGACCAGGTGCTGGGCTGGCTCAAAGACGACCCCAGTCTGGACCCCCGCGACATCATGGTCATGGTGCCAGACATGTCCCATTTCGCGCCCCACATCCATGCGGTGTTTGGCCGCACCACGGCCGGTCAAGCGCTGCACCTGCCTTATTCCGTGGCGGATCAAACGGTCGCCACCCACCCATGGCTCCAGGCCCTGGACCCGCTGTTGCAGTGGCCCCAATGGCGGCTGAGCCTGACCGATTGGCAAGCCTTGTTCGAGATCGAAGCCATCCGCCAGGCATTTGGTCTGCGCAGCGACGACCTGGCCACCTTGAGCCAGTGGCTGCAAGCGTCGGGGGTTCGCTGGGGCATGGACGCGGTGCACCGCCAGCAATGGGGCATGGCGCCCGATCTGCCTGACGCCGACCACAACACCTGGGCCTTTGGCCTGCGCCGCCTGTTGCTGGGCTACGCCAGTGGCACCGACCCCCTCAGTGACCCCTTGGGCCAAGCCTGGGAGGAGACGGTGCCCACCCCAGGGGTGGGCGGCTTGGATGCAGCGCTGATCAGCCGCTTGCTCGATTGGCTACAGGCCATGGCCGATTGGGGCCACACCATGGGCCAAGCCCACACACCCGCCCAATGGCAAGCGGTGCTGGCGCCCATGTT
>CANNNH010000288.1 GCA_947505915.1 Comamonadaceae bacterium | reverse complement strand
GCGCTGTCACGACGACCGCCGCCGCCGTAGCCGCCGCCGCCTTCGCGTCGACCACCACCGCCGCCACCACCGCCGTAGCCACCGCCACCGCCGCCACCACCGCCGTAACCACCACCGCCGCCGCCGCCGCCACCGTAGCCACCACCACCGCCAGTGCGGGGAGGACGTGCTTCCATGGGACGGGCCTCATTGACGACCAAACTGCGTCCGCCCAAAGGCTGACCGTTCATGCCGGCAATGGCGGCTTGCGCCTCGGCATCGCTGCCCATTTCTACGAAACCAAAGCCTTTGGATCGACCCGTGTCGCGCTCCATCATGACTTTGGCACTGGTGACGGTACCGAACTGACCAAAAGATTGCTCCAGATCGCCATCGCGCACCGTGTACGGCAAATTGCCCACGTACAGTTTGTTGCCCATGCTAGGGACTCCTAAAAAACACTAAAAAACAAGCGATGGGGTCCCGAAAGCACAACACAAAGGAAGCGGAGGCGCGAAACTGACCGATCACCCAAACCACTTTTGTCTTATTTAAAGACATAAGCAAATCCATTATGTGGGACAGGAAGATGAAAAGTGCAAACTAAATATGCTTCATCATCCCAAAAGCACCCAAAAAAACCACACTCTGGGGCAAACCCTCACCAAGAGGCCTCTCTTTCGGGGCTGGCACTGATGTGGTGGATGGTCAGGTCGGCCCCTTCAAATTCTTCTTCAGGGCTCAGTCTCAAGCCCATCGTCATTTTGAGAGTGCCATACACCACGGTGCCAGCCACCAAGGCCCACACCACGCCCAGCAAGGTGCCCAAGACCTGGGCTTGCCAACTCACCCCGCCCAAGCCACCCAAGGCGGGCATACCAAAAATACCGGCAGCCAACCCACCCCAGGTGCCGCACAAACCATGCAGGGGCCAAACCCCCAGCACATCGTCAATCTTCCAGCGGTTTTGGGTCAGGGTGAACATGCACACAAAAACCACACCCGCCACGGCCCCGACCACCAGTGCGCCCATGGGGTGCATGATGTCTGAGCCGGCACATACCGCGACCAAGCCGGCCAAGGGGCCGTTGTGCACGAAGCCAGGGTCGTTTTTGCCCATCGCCAATGCCGCCAAGGTGCCGCCGACCATGGCCATCAAGGAGTTGACGGCCACCAGGCCCGTCATTTTGTCCAGGGTTTGGGCGCTCATCACGTTAAAACCAAACCAACCCACGATCAAAATCCAGGCGCCCAAGGCCAAAAAAGGAATGCTGGAGGGGGGGTGCGCAGAAACGGCGCCGTCCTTTCGGTAGCGGTTGCTGCGCGCGCCCAGCAAGATCACCGCTGGCAAAGCCAACCAGCCGCCCATGGCATGCACCACCACCGAGCCCGCAAAGTCATGGAACTCTGCGCCGGTGTGGGCCAGCAACCAGGCTTGGATGCCCCATTGCTGGTTCCAAGCCACGCCTTCATACAAGGGGTAGACCACGCCCACCAAAACCGCGGTGGCGATCAGTTGCGGCCAAAACTTGGCACGTTCGGCAATGCCGCCGGAAATGATGGCGGGAATGGCGGCCGCAAAGGTCAGTAAAAAGAAAAACTTCACCAATTCGTAACCGTTTTGCGCCACCAATGTCTCGGCGGACACCCAAAACCCCGTGCCATAGGCCACGCCAAACCCAACCGCAAAATAGACCAGGGCCGAGACACAAAAGTCCACCAGGATTTTGACCAGGGCATTGACCTGGTTCTTTTTGCGCACGGTGCCCAGTTCTAAAAAGGCAAAACCAGCATGCATGGCCAAGACCATGATGGCGCCCAAGAGAATAAACAGTGCATCAGCGCTCGTTTTTGGTGCGTCCATGTGCAAGCCCCCATAAATATGCTTTATTTAGGTGCGCTTTTTAGACCAAAAAGCACATCGCACCAAAGGTAAGCAAAAACCACACCAAAATGGTGTGGTCGGGGGGTCAGCGCTCGGTCATGGCCCCTTGGAAGGCTTTGAAAATGGGCTTGATCAGGTATTGCAACACGGTGCGCTCGCCGGTGCGGATGTCCAAACTGGTGGTCATGCCCGACTTGATGACAATGTCTTGCGCGCGCGGGTTGTGCGACTGGTCGGCGTCCAGGCGCACCTGGATGCGATAAAAAACATTGGTTTCACCGCGGCTGCCTTGTTCGCTCAAGGTGTCGGGGCTGATGTGTGTCAAACTGCCCTTGAGGGTGCCGTAGATGGAATAGTCGAAGGCATCCACCCGCACCGTCACCGGCAGGCCGAGTTTGAGGCTGCCCACATCGCTGGGGGTGACCCGGCCTTCGACAAAAAAGCCACCATCTGTGGGGGCGATTTGCATCAACTCGTCACCTGGACGCAACACCCCACCGATGGTGTTGACGCGCAGGTACTTCACCACGCCTCCCACAGGCGAGGTCAAATCGGTGTGGTTCAAAATGCTTTGCCGCTCGTTGAGTTTTTGCTGGGTGGTCGCCAGTTCTTCTTCGGCTTTGCTCGCGTCTTGTCGGGCTTCTTGCAGGTAGCGGTTGCGGGTGGCGCTGATGCGTCCTGCCAAGTCGGTGACCTGGCGCTCGGAGCGCAACAGGTCGAGCCGGCTGGTGTCGCCGGTTTTCATGAGCTTTTGGTTCATCTCCAGTTCTTCTTTGGCGTTGGCCAGGGCCTCTTGCAAATACCCCATTTCCTCATCCAGTGTTTTCTTGCGCTGCATGTACAAGCCGGCCTGGGCGGTGGTGAATTCTGGAAAGGCCGCGCTTTGCTTATTAAATAGCAGGGGTTTTTGACTGATCTCCGCGTTGGTACGATCCAAAATGGCGCGCAGCGAGGCGACCCGCGCCACGATTTCTTTGAATCCCGCTTGGGCCCGCTCTTTCTCCAGTACCGCCAGGATTTGGCCCGCTTTGACCGCTTGACCTTCTTGCACCCGCAACTCAAACAGCACGCCGCCGTCTGCGGCTTGGATGATTTGGGTGCGTGCGTCGGGAATCACCTGGCCCGTGGCGCGCACCAGTTGATCCAAATCGGATTGCGAAGCCCAAAACGCCAAGGCAGCAAACCCAGCCGACAAAATTGAAATCATCGGCCAGCTTTTGTGTTGGTCGGCATAACTCATGCGGGCGCTCCTTGTGTCGCAGGGGTGTTGGATTGCAAGCGCTTGAGCACCTCATCTCGAGGCCCGTCCAAAGCCACCTTGTTTTGTGCCACGATGAGCAAGCGCTGGACCAAGACCAACAGTTCGGGTTTATGGGTGACCAAGATCAAGGTATCGGTGGGCTTGAGGGTATCGGCCAACAGTTGAATGATGCGTTGTTCAGTGGCCTTGTCCACATTGGAGGTGGGCTCATCGAGCAGCCAGATAGAGGGTTCACGCAAAACCACACGGGTCAAATTGACCAGTTGCTTTTGCCCGCCAGACAAGCCCACACCGCCTTCAGAAATCTTTTGTTGCAAGCCTTCCGGGTGTGACTGAATCACCGATTGCAGCAAGCCCGTGCGCTCGGCTGCTGCCAATATGCGAGAGTCATCGGGAATCACCAGGCCCAAGGTGAGGTTTTCGCGCAAACTGCCCGCAAACAAGCGT
>CANNNH010000287.1 GCA_947505915.1 Comamonadaceae bacterium | reverse complement strand
CAGCTGGGCAGCTGGGGCTGAAATCAGCGACTTCACATAGCTTTGCAGCTTGGCGCTGCGCAAGTGGCTGGTGTCGATGATGTGCGCTTTGTCGCGCAAGTCCATCAGCAACTCGCGCTCCAACTCAATCGATTCGATCAAATTGCGCTCGATGTCTGGCGCCTGGTTCAAGGCATCGCTGCGCGACAGCGGGTGGCGGCGGCGGGTTTCTGAATAGCGCTGGACCAAGGTGTTGGTGCTGGCTTCCAAAAACAGCATGCGCACATCCACGTCTTTTTGCCGCACCAAGTCCAGCTCTTGGGGCAGCAAGGGGAGCGACGCGGCGCTGCGCACATCCATGGCAATGGCGATGCGCTTTTCCTTGCGTTTTTGCTCAAGCTGCACAAACGAGCGCAGCAGCTCTGGCGGCAAGTTGTCCACGCACAAATAACCCGCGTCTTCCAAGGCGTGCAAGGCCACCGATTTGCCCGATCCCGACATACCCGTGATGAGCACCAACTCTTGGCGAATTTTCTTCATGCGCCAGCGCCTTGGCTCAGGTTTTGCAGCATCTCGCGGGCATGGGCCAAGGAGGTGTCTGAGCGTTTGTCGCCGCCGAGCATGCGGGCGATCTCTTGCACCCGCTCATCGGCCGTGACCGCTTGCAACTGGCTAAAACTACCAGTCTTGTCGCTGCGTTTGGTGACCAGCCAGTGGTGGTGCGCGCATGCCGCCACCTGTGGCAAGTGGGTGACGGCCAGCACTTGGCGGTCGGCGCCGAGTTGTTGCATCAATCGGCCCACGGTTTCGGCCACCGCGCCGCCCACCCCAGAGTCCACCTCATCAAAGATCAGGGTTTGGGCTTGGCCCAGGGCGCTGGTGGTCACCGCAATGGCCAAGGCGATGCGCGACAACTCGCCACCGGAGGCGACCTTGCCCACGGGCCTGGGGGTGCTGCCGGCGTGTCCTGCCACCAAAAAAGCCACTTCTTCCATGCCGTTGGATTGGGCTTGTGGCAGTTTGTTCAAGGCCACTTCAAAGCGGCCGCCTTGCATCCCGAGGCCTTGCATGGCCTGGGTGATGGCTTTGGCCAATTTGGGGGCACCCCGGCCGCGCGCTTGAGAAACGCGCCGCGCTTCGGTTTGATAGGCCTGCCAAGCGGCCAGTTGGGTTTTTTCCAGCGCGGCCAGGTCGCTGGCCAGTTCCAGTCGCTTCAATTCATCGCGCCAAGATTGGATCAAAGCCGCCAAATCAGCGGGCTGGCGCTTGTAGCGACGCGCCAAGGACATCCACAGGCCCATGCGCTCATCCAGGCTTTGCAGGCGTTGCGGGTCCAAGTCGGTGCGGCGCAGCCAGGCTTGAAGGGAATGCGCGGCATCTGATGTTTGGGCCAAGCTTGATGCCAACACATCAGCGAGGTTTTGAAACTCGGGCTCCACCGAGGCTTGATCGGCCAACAGGTTTTGCGCTTTGGCCAGTTGTGCCAGGGCACCTTGGTCGTCGTTGTCGAGTTCACGCAAGGCATGTTGGGCCGCGTCCAGCAAGGTTTGGGCGTGGCTCAGGCGGGTGTGGTCAGCGTTGAGCGTTTCCCATTCATCGGGCAATGGGTTGAGTTTGTCCAACTCGGATATTTGCCATTCCAGGCGTTCACGCTCTTGTGACAGGTTGTGCTGGGCTTGGACCGCTTGCTCCAGGGCTTGCTGGCTGGTGCGCCAATCGTGCCAAAGGCCATTCAAGGATTTGGTATCAATGCCGCTGTAGGCGTCTAGCAAGCCGCGCACCGCATCGGGCCTGGTCAAGCTTTGCCAAGCGTGCTGACCGTGAATGTCCACCAGCCATTCGCTCACCTCGCGCAATTGGGTGGCAGTGGCGGCGCTGCCATTGATCCAAGCGCGGCTTTTGCCTTGGGCATCAATGGTGCGTTTGAGCAGCAAGCTGTCGCTGGCTTCAAACCCCGCAGCTTGCAGCCACCGCTGCACTGGGGCTGTGGTGTCGAATTCGGCACTGATTTCACAGCGCGTCGCACCCTCGCGCACCACGCCGGCATCGGCGCGCTCACCCAGGGCCAACTGCAAGGCGTCGATCAAAATGGATTTGCCCGCGCCCGTCTCACCGGTGAGCACACTCAGGCCCGTGGAGAACTCCAGGTCCAGGCTGCGCACGATCACAAAATCGCGCAAGCCCATGGCGCGCAGGCTCATGCGCCCCCCTCGTTCCAATGCAGTTTTTTGCGCAAGGTGTCAAAGTAACTCCAACCCTTGGGGTGCAAAAAAGTCACTTGGTGCTGGGAGCGGCGCACGGTGATGCGGTCGCCGTGCAGCAGTTTGGCCAGCGACTGCATGTCAAAGTTGGCGCTGGCGTCGCGCCCGGACACCAGTTCGACGGCAATTTCGCCCGGGTCGGCCAGCACGATGGGGCGGTTGGACAAGGTGTGGGGCGCAATGGGCACCAGGGCCCAACCCGACAGGGACGGGTGAAGCACAGGCCCGCCAGCCGACAAAGCGTAAGCAGTGGAGCCCGTGGGCGATGCAATGATCAGGCCGTCCGCCCGCTGATTGGCCACAAAGTGGCCATCCACCTCGACCCGCAGCTCCACCATGCCAGAGGTGGCACCGCGGTTGACCACCACGTCGTTCATGGCCAAGGCGTCAAACACGCAAACCCCATCGCGCCACACTTTGGCATGCATCAGGGGGCGTTGGTCCACCTCATACAAGCCTTCCAGCATGGGGGTCAAGGTGGATTGATAACCCTCCAGGGCAATGTCGGTGATGAAGCCCAGGCGGCCTTGGTTGATGCCAATCAAGGGCACGCCGGTGGCTGCCAAGCGTCGGCCAAAGCTGAGCATGGTGCCGTCGCCGCCCACCACCAGGGCCAGATCGCAATGCTGGGCAATGCCGTCCACATCCAAGGTGCGCAGGCCTTGCAGGCCGGTGTGGTTGGCGGTTTCTTGCTCCAGGCAAACGCCGCAGCCCAAGCTGGACAGAAAGGTGGCGATGTCTTGCAAAACATCACGCACGCCGGACAGCTGGGCGGTACTTTGGGGATTGGGGTATTTACCAATCAGGGCGATTTGTTGAAAGCGAATGGGCATGGGGAAATTACATCACTAAAATCATTCGAAATCATGACCATCCTAGACGATCGCGCCAAGTTGTTGCTCAAAGCGTTGGTTGAACGCTATATCGCCGATGGCCAACCGGTGGGATCGCGCACTTTATCTCGGGCTTCTGGTCTGGAGCTGTCGCCGGCCACCATTCGCAATGTGATGTCCGATTTGGAGGAGCTGGGCCTGATTGCCAGCCCCCACACCTCGGCCGGTCGTGTGCCCACGGCGCGCGGCTACCGCTTGTTTGTGGACACCATGCTCACCGTGCAGCGCGAGCAACTCCAAACCCCGGCCCTGGTGGCTGAGCAACCGCAAAAGGTCATCCTGAACGCGGCGCATCTGTTGTCCAATTTGTCACATTTTGTCGGTGTGGTGATTGCACCCAGGCGCACCTCGGTGTTTCGCCACATTGAATTTTTGCGCTTGTCGGAGCGCCGTTTGCTGCTGATCATCGTCTCCCCCGAAGGTGATGTACAAAACCGGGTG
>CANNNH010000286.1 GCA_947505915.1 Comamonadaceae bacterium | reverse complement strand
GCCCATTTTTGTTACATGGCAACACCGGCAGTGGCAAAACCGAGGTGTATTTGCGCCGCGCGGCATTGGTGCTGGAAGATTCCCCCCAAGCCCAAGTCTTGTTGCTGGTGCCAGAGATCAACCTCACACCGCAGCTGGAAGCCAGGGTGCGCCAACGCTTCGCCCATTTAGGTGACACGGCCATCGTCGCCATGCACAGCGCCATGACACCTGCGCAACGCCTCAACAGCTGGTTGGCCGCGCACTTGGGCACGGCGCGTATTGTGCTGGGCACACGTTTAGCAGTGCTGGCCTCCATGCCTCATCTCAAACTCATCGTGGTCGATGAAGAGCACGACCCCAGTTACAAACAGCAAGAAGGTGCGCGCTACTCTGCCCGCGATTTGGCGGTCTACCGCGGCCAGCTCGAAGGCGCTCAAGTGCTGCTGGGTTCTGCCACGCCGTCGCTTGAGAGTTGGCACCACAGCCGAGCGGCGGTCGCGGGGCAGCCCGTGCCGCGCTACCAGCGCCTGTCCATGCCCAGCCGCGTGGGTGACGGCGCCTTGCCCTTGTTGCGGCGCGTCGACATGAACAACCAGCCACGCAAAACCTTGATCTCTGCCCCCCTGTTGGCCGCCATGCGCGAGCGCCTGGGCAGGCAAGAGCAGGTGCTGGTTTTGTTGAACCGACGAGGCTATGCGCCGGTCTTGCATTGCGCCGAGTGCGGTTGGAAAAGCGAATGCCCGCATTGCAGCGCCTACCGCGTGTTTCACAAAGGCGACCGCACTCTGCGCTGCCACCATTGCAGCCTGACCCAAGCCGTGCCGCGTGCCTGCCCTGCGTGCGGCAACCAAGACATTGCGGTGCTGGGTCACGGCACGGAAAAAGTGGAAGAGTTACTGGCCGAGATGTTGGCAGACCTTCAACGGCCGGATGGCTCGCCCCTGCGGGTGGCACGTATCGACGCCGACAGCACCCGCCTCAAAGGCGAATTGGTCAAGCAACTCGCCCAAGTGCATGACGGTGAAGTGGATGTGTTGGTGGGCACGCAAATGGTGGCCAAGGGGCATGACTTTCGCCGTGTCAGCTTGGTGGCAGCGCTGAACCCTGATGGCGGTTTGTTTTCGGCTGACTTTCGCGCACCCGAGCGGCTATTTTCATTGTTGCTGCAAGCCGCAGGCCGCGCAGGGCGAGACGCGCAACTGGGCGCAGCGCAGGCCTGTGAAATGTGGGTGCAAACCTTTCACCCCACCCACCCCGTTTTTGAATATTTAAAACGCCACGACTTTGCGGGTTTTGCGGCCCAGCAACTGCAAGAGCGCGAGCAAGCGGGTTTGCCACCCTTCAGTTTTCAGGCCTTGTTGCGTGCCGAGACGCGAACGCAGCAAGCCGCGCAAGATTTTTTGAACGCTGCCAAGGCTTTGGGTGAAGCACGTTTGGCTACCGATGCTGAAGTGTTAAGCGTTTACCCAGCCGTACCTATGAGCATGCAACGCGTGGCCAATGTGGAGCGCGCCCAAATGCTGGTGGAAAGCCATTCACGCAAGCATTTGCAGCAATTTTTAGCCGCATGGCAAGAGGACTTGCAACAGCTTCGCACGCAGCACAAAGCGGTGCTGCGCTGGGCCATCGATGTCGACCCGCTGGCAATTTAAGAGCTGCTTTTTAAGCCTTGTACCAAGCCACCCATGCCGAAAAGCTGGGGAAAGCCAAAGCGGTGGACAGCAAAATCACCCGCGTGATGCGAGCGCTGTCTGCGCCAAATCGCTCGGCCAGCAAGGCGGTGTTGCTGGCACAGGGCAAGGCGGCCACCAACACCACAGCCATCAATGCGGTTGGCGTGAGGGGCAGGCCCATCTGCATCAAACCCCAGCCCAAAGCGCACACCCACACGGGGTGAACCACCAACTTTAAGAAAACCAGCAAGGCGTCAACGCCACCGCGCTGCCAATGCCACCAACCATGCGCGGCAGGCGGCACGGGTCGCGCCAGCAAAGCACCGATGGTGAACAAAGCCACGGGTGCGGCTGCCCCCGCCATCAAACCCACGGTTTGGGTCAGCATCTCGGGCACAACCCAGGCATTGATCGACACCAAAGCACCCAAACCAATCGCCCATATCAATGGAATACTGAACACACTTTTGATAGCCTGAAGCAGCGCGGTGCGAGCGCCATGGGTTTGCGCTTGGTCTAAGCGCGACAAGGCAATGCAGACGGAGCTGGTGAAAAACAAATCTACGACGATGGTGACGATGGCTGGCCCCACCGCTGCAGGACCAAACAAGCTCAGCAACAAGGGCAGGCCCATATAGCCGGTGTTGGGAAAGGCCACAGCCATGGTGCCAAAGGCGGATTCGTTCCAGTTGTGATGGCGTCGAAGCGTCCACATGCCCAACAGCACCATCACCGTGGCACTGAGACTGTAGAGCAAGGCCACCGAGCCATCGAGCAGCTGCGCCATGGGCGTGTTCGCGCCAAAACGAAACAACATGCAAGGCAGTGCGAAATACAGCACAAAGCTGTTGAGCCCAGGAATGGCGTTCAGCGGCAACCAGCCCCGCTTGGCCGCCAAGTAGCCAGCCAGAACCAAGGCGAAAAAGGGAAAGGTGACACCCAAGATGGAAAGCATGTGGGTTGATTGTCATCGCTATGATGGATGGCTTTGCCGTATTCGCCGCCCCTTCTGTCACCTGCATGTCATCGGACCTGAATCTCCCCCAACTCGAAGCGGTCCACCATGTGCAAGGGCCTTGTCTTGTGCTGGCCGGTGCGGGTTCGGGCAAAACCCGCGTCATCACCCACAAGATTGGCCACCTGATTCAGCTGGGGCTGGAACCCGAGCGCATCGCCGCCATCACCTTCACCAACAAAGCCGCCGCCGAAATGCGCGAACGCGCCAAGAAACTGGTGGGTCGCGAGGCGCAAAAAGTGGTGATTTGCACCTTTCACGCTTTGGGTGTGCGCATGTTGCGGCAAAACGGCGAGGCGCTGGGACTGAAGAACAACTTCAGCATCTTGGATACCGACGATGTGACCTCCATCCTGAAAGACGCGGGCGGCACCACCGACGCGGCCACAGCCCGCCAATGGCAATGGGCGATCAGCCTGTGGAAAAACCAAGGCCTGAACGCTGCCATGGCCGAGGCGCAGGCCAGCAACGACAACGAACGCATCGCGGCACGCATCATGGCGCGGTATGAAGAACGCTTGAGTGCCTACCAAAGCGTAGACTTTGACGACCTGATTGGCCTACCGCTGAAACTCTTGCAGCAACACGCCGAGGTGAGAGAACAATGGCAGCAGCAAATGGGCCATGTGCTGGTGGACGAATACCAAGACACCAACGCCACCCAGTATGAGGTGTTGAAACTGTTGGTGGGTGAGCGGGCGCGGTTCACCGCCGTGGGCGACGACGACCAGTCCATTTACGGTTGGCGCGGCGCCACTTTGGACAATTTGCAGCGCTTACCGCAAGACTTCCCCGCCTTGAAAGTGGTGAAGCTGGAGCAAAACTACCGCTCCACCAGTGCTATTTTGCAAGCCGCCAACAATGTGATCGGCCCCAACCCCAAGCTGTTCCCGAAAACACTTTTT
>CANNNH010000285.1 GCA_947505915.1 Comamonadaceae bacterium | reverse complement strand
CACCATTAAATCCACCGCCGACTTCCTAAGGGTGCGGGCCGTATCAGTGCAGCCGCTGACAGCTACACCAAGTTCGTGAATCCCGAGTTCGCCAAAGCCGCCGCTGGCAAGTAACTGGTTTTGCGCACACCACGTGCTGACCTGATTTGTTCAGGCTGGGTCAGCACGTGTCTCAAACCCATTCAGATCCACCATGACAGCACTTGCCATTAAAAACGCATCGGTCTTTTACCCAGTCCCTGGTAAATCACCGGTGCATGCACTCGAAAACATCAACCTCGAGATTCATGAAAAAGAGTTTGTGGTGGCGTTGGGCGCATCGGGATGCGGCAAATCAACGTTGCTGAACTTGATTGCTGGATTCATGGCGCCCAGTGAGGGTGAGATTTCATTGAATGGCCGCGTTGTCACCGGCCCTGGCGCAGATCGTTCGGTTGTTTTTCAAAAGCATGCTTTGTTGCCTTGGCTCAATGTGCTGGAGAACGTGGCCTTTGGTTTGAAAATACAAGGCCATGACAAAGCCAAGCGCGAAAACATTGCAAGAGATTTCATCAAGCTATTGGGCTTGGAGCAGTTTGAGCATTCGGCAACATATGAGTTGTCGGGCGGCATGCAGCAGCGGGTTGGCATTGCCCGCGCGCTGACCAGTGACCCGGCAATTTTGTTGATGGACGAGCCATTGGGCGCGCTGGATGCGCTGACGCGGGAGCGGGCCCAAGAGTTGATTTTGAAAGTTTGGCGCGATACCGGCAAGATGGTGTTTTTCATCACCCACAGTGTTGAGGAAGCCTTGTTCATGGGCACCAAACTGATTGTGATGTCACCTCGCCCTGGTCGCATTTCGCACGTCTTTGATCTGCCTTTCAGCAAGCGCTATTTTGAGACGGGTAATGCCAGAGCGATCAAAGCTTCCGCTGAATTTATTGCGCTCAGGGAAGAGGTTTTGAAGATCATCTTTGCAGATGAAGCAGGAGACCATCATGCGTGAGGACCGTACAAACGCTGGCAACAGTTTGTGGGCCCGCCTCATGAAGGCAAAGCCAGCCAAGCCAGGTGAAATATATGGTGTGCCTGGACAAGGTGACAGTTTAAAAATAAGTGCAGTCGTTATTGTTGGCTTGATCTTCGTCTGGTGGCTGGTCACCTACGTCGGATTCATCAAGCCACTTTTCTTGCCTTCCCCGATGGGCGTCATCGACGCTTTTCTGACGATGCTCAGAGACGGCTTTACCGGTGCTAGCTTTTGGGAACACACCTGGGTCAGCACCTTGCGGGTTTTTGGTGCGTTCTTGCTGGCCTGTGTCGTAGGGATTCCGCTTGGCATCGCGATGGGCATGAGCCCCGTCGCACGCGGAATTTTTGATCCGCCGATTGAGTTTTACCGACCCATTCCACCATTGGCTTACTTGCCCCTGATGATCATTTGGTTTGGTATTGATGAGCTGTCCAAGGTTCTTCTGATCTTTTTGTCGGTGCTTGCGCCGATGGCTTTGGGTGCCCGTGCTGGTGTCAAGTCCGCCGCCATTGAGCAGATCCATGCGGCCTACTCATTTGGCGCAACCCGATGGCAAGTTGTTCGCCTGGTCATATTGCCGGCGGCCATGCCAGAAATTTTTACCGCCATGCGTGTGGGCATTGGCTTTGGTTGGACCACGTTGGTGGCCGCCGAAATGGTAGCCGCCACATCCGGTTTGGGTTACACGGTTTTGTCTGCATCTAGATTTTTACAGACGCCCATCGTCATCATGGGGATTGTGGTGATCGCCATCATCGCCTATGCCTTTGACCATTTGGTTCGTTATGTTGAACGACGTGTTGTGCCTTGGAAAGGCCGCGGGTAATTGAACTTTTCAGGAAACTTGTTTCATGACGATTGAATATTTGAAGAAAGCCACGCCGCCGCATGATGCGATTGACAACGCAACGTCTGAGGCCGTGGAGAGGATATTGGCTGACATTCAAACCAATGGGCGGGATGCAGTAGAAAAATACGCGCGCGATTTGGATGGATGGCATGGCCCAATAGTGGTGAGCGAAGATGACATTGCCAAGGCCAGCAAAGCCTTGAGTCAAGGCGTGAAGGACGATATTGCTTTTGCCCATGCGCGTGTGAAAGACTTTGCCCATCAACAGCGCGAGTCATTGCACGAGTTTGAGGTTGAATTGATGGAGGGCCTGATTGCTGGCCAAAAGTTGATCCCGGTCAACACCGCCGGTTGCTATGTGCCTGGCGGGCGTTATGCCCATGCAGCCTCGGCCATAATGAGCGTGTGTACCGCCAAGGTGGCAGGTGTGCCGCACATCGTGGCAACGTCACCAGGCCACAAAGATGCGGGGGTACACCCTGCCATCTTGCACACCATGAGTCTGTGCGGTGCTGACATCGTCTTATCGCTTGGCGGCGTGCAGGGCGTTGCAGCGATGGCGTTTGGACTTTATGCGCCCAAAGCTGCTGATGTGATCGTCGGTCCCGGCAACCGCTTTGTGGCGGAAGCCAAGCGCAAGCTATTTGGTCGCATTGGAATAGATGTATTGGCTGGCCCAACCGAGTCAGCCATCATTGCGGATGAAACGGCTGACGTACAAATGGTCGCAGCTGATCTGGCCGGACAAGCCGAGCACGGCCCCGATTCACCGGTGTGGTTGTACACCTCATCGCGTGAGCTGGGCATGAAGGTGATTGAAATCATGCCGTCGGTGATTTCAGCATTGCCTGAGATGGCTCGTCAAGCCGCGACAGCAGCATGGCGTGACTACGGCGAGGTGGTCTTGGTCGGCAGCCGAGAGGAGATGGTCGAGGTCAGCGATCAGTATGCGCCAGAGCATTTGCAAGTTTTTGCCAAAGACCTTGATTGGTGGTTGGCCAATCTCACCAACTATGGTTCATTGTTCCTGGGTGAAGAAACCACGGTGGCATATGGTGACAAGTGTGCGGGACCTAACCATATCTTGCCAACGCGAGGCGCCGCACGCTACTCTGGCGGACTAAGTGTGGGTAAATTCATCAAAACGGTGACCTACCAACGCCTGACGAAAAGCGCCAGCCGCGCCGTAGGTCAGGTTGCCGCCAGAATTTCTCGCCTTGAAGGCATGGAAGGTCATGCGAGGACCGGCGATATTCGTTTGAAAAAGTACTATCCCCTGGAAACCTTTGAGCTGGGACAGCTCTTGGGTCATCAGCACTGATAGCGCGATGATGCCCACTTCAAAGGCAACAACAGCCCCGCCGAATGGGCATGAAGATTTGTGGTTTGGCAAAGATCTGAGCACAGCCGAGCCCATTCCAGAAGAAGCGATTGAGCGGGCGGTCGAGTTGATGCGCTCCGGCAGGCTGCACCGTTACGGAGAGCAAGGTACCGGATACCCGGAGCCATCACTGCTAGAGCAAGAGTTCGCCTCATACGTTGGCAGCAAATACTGCGTGGCCGTCAGTTCATGCGGCGCGGCCATGCTCATTGCGCTTAAGTCCTTGGGCGTTAAGGCCGGTGACAAAGTGTTGACCAGCACCTTCACGCTGTCGCCTGTGCCCGGTGCAATTGCCCACGCAGGTGCGGATGCGATTTTGATCGAAACCACGCCAGAT
>CANNNH010000284.1 GCA_947505915.1 Comamonadaceae bacterium | reverse complement strand
TGGCACCGGTGGCCAACCCCGGCAAGATCGTGGCTGCCCCGGTCAATTACCAAAAGCACTTGGACGAAGCGCGCGAACAAGTCGAGATCCACCACAACAACCAAGTCATTGAGATCCAAAAGATTGGTTTGTTTCTAAAGGCCACCAGTTCCTTGGTGGGACCCAGCGCGGGCGTGGCCATTGAGCACCTGGATCGGCGCAACGACCACGAAGCCGAGTTGGTGGTCATCATTGGTCAAGGGGGGCGCAACATCAGCCGCGCCAACGCCATGCGCCATGTGGCGGCCTATACCAGTGGCCTGGACATGACAGTGCGCGGCCCCGAAGAGCGCAGCTTGCGCAAATCGGTGGACTCATACAGCGTGCTCGGTCCTTGGTTGGTGACGGCCGATGAGATTGCCCACCCCGACCAAATGGACTTCAGCTTGCACGTCAACGGTGAGTTGCGCCAAAAGGCCAACACCCGCGACCTGATTTTGGACATCCCCCATCTGATTGAGTTTGCCTCTTCTTTTTACAGCTTGAGAACGGGCGATTTGCTCTACACCGGCACACCCGAGGGCGTGGCCCAAGTGCACCCGGGAGACGTCATCACCACATCCTTTGCGGGCATTGGTGACATGACCGTGGTGGTTCGATCAGCCAAGGCGTGATCAGCGCGGGGGAGTGTTGGCCTCCCACGCCAGTTGTTAAGCTCGGGCTTGATTGATGAATCGACCACTCGCGGAGATTTGAATGAAACCCATGTCCATTCCATATGGTGCTTACTGGAGCACGCCTTTCACTCGCTGGCAAGGGGCCATGGCCCATCTGCACAGCTTGCGTTTTGCAGCCCATGTGGCCAAAGATGCATTGGCCCGCCGAAGCATACCGATCGACGTGTTTGATCATGGTGTGCTGGGTTTCAGTGTGCCTCAACAATCGAGTTTTTATGGTTTCCCATGGGTGGCCGCTTTGATGGGTGCGCCGCACTTGCCCGGTGCGACTGTGGCGCAAGCCTGCGCCACCAGTGTCCGATGTTTGTACAGTGCTGCCACCGAACTTTCCCTGGGGCATGCCTCTTGCTCACTGGTGTTGACGGCAGATCGAACTTCGAATGGACCGCAGGTTTATTACCCTGATCCAATGGGTCCGGGGGGGAATGGCACCCACGAGCAATGGGTGCTGGACAATTTCCAATGTGACCCTTATGCCCAATTGCCCATGTTGGAAACCGCTGAGCGGGTGGCCCACCGGCATGGCATCGACACGGCACGCCAGCATGAAGTGGTGCTGCAGCGCTACGCCCAATATCAAGAGGCGCTGGCTGATAACAGTGCGTTTTTGCGGCGTTTCATGGACCTGCCGTTTGCAGTCCCGGACCGATCATTTCGCAAGACCCTGTCGGTCTTGGACGGGGATCAAGGTATTCATGACACCAATGCCCAAGCTTTGTCCACAATGAAGCCTGTTCGACCCAATGGCACAGTGACCTATGCTGCGCAAACCCACCCGGCCGATGGAAGCGCTGGGATGGTGGTCACCACGCCTGATTTGGCCCGTGAGTACAGCAAGGATCGAAGCATTTGCATTGAGCTACTGTCTTTTGGACAGGCCCGAGTAGAGGCGGGCTATATGCCCGAAGCGCCTGTGCCTGCAGCCGAGCAGGCCTTGCAACGAGCTGGCTTGCGCATCCAAGACATTGATGCCATCAAAACCCACAACCCTTTTGTCATCAACGACATCGTTCTGGCCGATTATTTCAAATGGCCCACCGAACGTTTCAACCGATTTGGGTCGTCTTTGGTTTGGGGCCATCCTCAGGGGCCGACGGGTCTGCGCGGAGTGATTGAATTGATTGAAGAGTTGGTCATGCGCGGTGGTGGTACGGGTTTGTTCACCGGATGTGCTGCTGGCGATACCGGATTGGCCGTTGTGTTGAAGGTCTGTGAGGGGCACTGATGGATTCGGATGCCTTACCGCTGAACCATGCCACGGTGGTGCATGCTTTGCAAGATTCTGCATCCGTGCGGGCGCAGGCGGGGGCATTGCGCTGCGGGCATGAAACGCTGACCTATGAAGCGTATTGGCGCTGTGCACTGGGATGCGCGGCGGAGTTGCGCACCCATTTGGCTGCCGGCTCGCGCGTGGCCTTGCTCATGGACAACAGCCTAGACATGGCCGTGGCGCTGATGGGGGTGCAGTTGGCCGGCATGCAAGTGGCGGCCTTGAATCCTGGGTATACCCAGCATGAGCTGGAGCCCATCTTGGCCGATGCCGATGTGGGTGTATTGCTGATTGATCAGGGGCACCTCACCATGCACGCTGGGGCGCCGTGGTTAAAGCAAGTCAAGCATGTGCTGGCAGTGGGTCAAGATCAGCGATTGATCCGTTGGAGAGACGACGCAGACATCAGGCTCACATGGGATTTGCCTCGACCTGAGGGGATCTCCACTTTGCAATACACAGGGGGGACCACTGGCCGCTCAAAAGGGGTTGAGCTCAGCCACCAAGCAGTGGCAATCAATGTGCGGCAGCGCCAGGCCTTGTTGCCAGTGGCAATGGATTCAGAGCGGGTGCTGGCCGTGACACCGTTGTTTCATGTCTATGCCACTTCCATGGGCCTGTACTTGGCATTGTTTGCGCGTGCAGAACTGATCATCATCCCCCGCTATCGGCCTGAAGAGGTGCTCAAAACCATTCAAGAGCAGCAAATCACATTGTTTGCCGGTAGCCCGACCTTGTTCCATGGTTTGATGGCCCATCTGGACTTCCCAAATACCAACTGGTCTTCTTTGAAGCTTTGTTTTTCCGGGTCTGCGCCTTTGCCGGTTGAAACTTTGCGCCGCTGGGAGGCCGTGACGGGTTGTCCTATCTGTGAGGGGTATGGTCAAACTGAGGCTGGCCCAGTGGCAACCTTTAATCCAGCGCAGGGTCTGCGCAAGCCCGGCACGGTGGGTGTGGCCGTTCCACTGACACAGGTACAAATCGTCGACACGGAAACCGGTGATCGTTGCTTGGGCCCAGGGGAGGCGGGGGAAATTCGTCTGAGGGGCCCCCAATTGATGGACGCTTACCGCAACCGACCCAACGAAACAGCCCATGCATTGCGACAAGGCTGGCTTTACACCGGCGACATTGGGTGCATGGATGCCGATGGCTACTTGACGATCACTGACCGAAAAAAAGACATGGTGATTGTGGGCGGGTACAACGTCTATCCGCGCGAGGTGGAGGAGGTGCTGCATCAGCATCCAGAGGTTTTGGAGGCGGCTGTGGTGGGCTTGTCCGACCCATACCGGGGCGAGCAGTTGTGCGCGTTTGTGGTGTCGAAGTCACAAGACGCTGAACAATTCATCACGGCCTTGCATGCTTGGTGTACGCAACGTCTGGTGAAGTACAAGCGACCCATCGAAATTCGGTGCGTGTCGAGTTTGCCCAAAACGTCTGTGGGAAAAATTGATAAACCTCGCTTGCGCTCGGACGGGACTGCGGGCGCGTGATGACCCCATCTGTGTCAACAAGCGCTGGTTGGCAACACCAGGACCGACACATGGTGCACATGCTGGAGCGCCAATCCAGATTGTTTGGTGCATCGCCATTTTTGCGAATTGGC
>CANNNH010000283.1 GCA_947505915.1 Comamonadaceae bacterium | reverse complement strand
GGCAAGGTGCAGAAATTTAAATTGGTTCAAAGGGGCGTGGGGTTGAACACGTGGCAAAGGCCGCAACCACCTCGGCGTCCATAGGGTTAACCTTGACAGTTGAGAGGATCATCGGACCAGCTTGTTGGTTAATATCAACTTCTATCAAGGAGTCCGCATGAAGAAGTCATTTGCTCTGGCAGGGATAACTGCTTTTTTGGCCTGTGGAGCGGTTAAAGCCGACATCACGGTAGGCGTTTCACTCGGCATCACAGGTCCAGGTGCTTCCTTGGGTGTGCATTACCGCAATGCCTACCAACTCATGCCCAAGACCATTGCGGGCGAGCCGGTGAAATACATCATCCTCGACGATGGTTCAGACCCTACCAATGCCGCCAAGAATGCCCGTAAATTGGTCTCGGAAGATAAGGTCGACGTGCTGATGGGCTCCAATGGTGTCCCGTCTGCCGTGCAAATGGCGCAAGTGGCTGCCGAGTCCAAAATCCCCATGATTGTGTTGACACCAGCCAATTTGTCGCCGCAGGTGTTTCCCTGGGCTGTGATTGTTCCCCAACCCACGGAAATCATGATGGGGGCGATTGCCAATGAGCTCAAAGCCACAGGCGCTAAAAATGTGGCTTATATTGGTTTTTCTGATACCTGGGGGGACTTGGTATACAAAGCATTGGACTCACATTCTGCGGCCAGTGGTTTCAAGATCACCACCAACGAGCGATATGCCCGCGCGGACACCAGTGTCACGGGCCAGGTGCTCAAAATCATTTCGACCAACCCCGATGCAGTCGTGATCGGGGGTTCAGGCACCGGTGGCGCATTGCCGCATGTGGCCCTGGTGGAGCGTGGGTTTAAAAAGCCCATCTATCACAACCATGGCACGGTGAATGCTGAGTTCATCAAGGTCGGTGGCAAAGCGGTGCAAGGTGCGGTGGCCGTCACGGGTCCATTGATCGTGCCTGAAGAGTTGCCCGACAACGCGCCTACCAAGGCGGTGTCTTTGGACTTTACCAAACGCTATGAGGCTGCTTTTGGTGCGGGTTCTCGCAATGCGTTTGCTGGATATGCCTATGACGGATTTTTGATACTGAATGCGGCAGCCACCGAAGCACTGAAGAAAGCCAAGCCCGGAACACCTGCGTTTCATGAGGCCTTGCGCAGTGCATTGGAGAATGTGCGCAATGTGGTCGGTACGCACGGCGTTTACAACATGACGCCCACCAACCACAATGGTGTGGATGAGCGCGCCAGGGTGTTGGTTCAAGTTGAAGCTGGCAGTTGGCGTCTCAAAAAGTAAGGCCTTGTACGGGTTTTTGCCGACCATGAGGCCGCTCCCCATGGTCGTGTCACGCGACGCCCGAGCCATGTCGCCATGAGCGTTGATATATTTCTGTGGTTGGTCCAAGATGGCATCACCAATGGTGCTATTTATGCCTTGCTGGCGTTGGCCTTGTTATTGGTTTTCTCGGTAACCCGGGTCATTTTTGTTCCTCAAGGTGAGTTCATCTCCTTTGCGGCTCTATCCTTGGCGCTATTGCAAAATGGTCAAACGCCCGGCCTGATTTTTTTGCTCATGGGTGGTGGTTTATTGGCTTTCGCGATGGAGGCATGGACCGCATACCGGCAAGGTGATTGGCGCAACTGGCCGATGTCTGTGCTCTTGTACTTGGTTTGGCCCATGGGCATGGCTGGCTTGGTGATGTGGCTGGCCCCGACAAAACCCGGTCTGTGGAGCCAGGTTGGCTTGGTGCTGGGCATGGTGGTGTGCCTGGGTCCCATTTTGTACCGCACGGCCTATCAACCTCTGGCCAAGGCATCGGTTCTTGTACTGTTCATTGCTTCGATGGCCGTTCACTACATTTTGACGGGCCTGGGCTTGGTGTTTTTTGGCGGCGAAGGTTTGCGCTCTGAACCGCTCAGTGACGCCCGTTTCCAGTGGGGGGTGCTCAATATCAGTGCCCAAAGCCTGTTGGTGATCGCTGCCAGTGTGCTGGCCATGCTCATCTTGTGGCTCTTTTTTGACCGAAGCCTTTACGGCAAGGCGTTGCGGGCTACAGCCATCAATCGTTTAGGGGCCCGACTGGTGGGCATTCGGACAGAGTTGGCGGGCATGATCAGCTTCACATTGGCAGCATTGCTGGGCGCTTTGTCGGGCTTGCTGATTGCCCCCATCACCACCATTTATTACGACACTGGATTTTTGTTCGGGCTCAAAGGTTTTGTGGGAGCGATATTGGGCGGTATGGCCAGCTACCCATTGGCGGTGGTGGGTGCCTTGGTTTTGGGCTTGTTGGAGGCGGGGGCTTCTTTCGCCGCCAGCCAATTCAAAGAAAGTCTGGTGTTTTCCATCATCATCCCCCCCCTGATTTGGTTGTCTTTGCGGTCACGACATGTCGAGCAAGAAGAGGAAGAAGAGTCATGAACCCGCGATTGGCTGTGATCGGGTTTGTCTTGGCATTGTTGGCGGCACCCTGGGTCTTGTCGCCTTTTCACATTGAGTTGATGAACTACATCGGCTTGGGCACACTGATTGCCTTGGGCCTGGTCTTGCTGACGGGAGTTGCAGGCGTGATGTCCTTTGGGCAGCAGGTTTTTGCGGGGGTGGCCGCTTACACCACGGCTGTACTGTGCAGTCAATGGCAAATATCGCCTTGGTTGGGCTTGGTGGTGGGATTGATATTGGTGGCGGTCCTAGCCCTTTTTTTAGGCTCCATCACCTTGCGCTTGTCCGGTCATTACCTTCCGATCTCCACCATTGCTTGGGGCCTGTCGATTTATTTTTTATTTGGCAACTTGGATTTTTTAGGCAAGCACACCGGATTGTCAGATCTGCCCGCTTTGTCGCTCTGGGAATGGCGGCTGGACACGGGCGTGAAGTTGTATGGGCTGATTTGGCTGTTCACCCTGGCTGCATTGGTGGCAGCCGTGAATCTTTTGGATTCGCGCTTGGGTCGTGCCATCAGGGCCTTGCGGTTTCGCGCGGTGATGGCGGAGAGCTGTGGTGTCAACACCGCTCAATTGAAGTCACTGGTGTTTGTCTATGCTGCATTGCTGGCTGGCTTGTCGGGTTGGTTGTACGCGCATTTCTTGCGATTTGTCAGCCCAGGCGCTTTTGCAGTTCATGCTGGCATTGAGTATCTTTTCATGGCCGTGATCGGTGGCGCTGGCCAGGTTTGGGGGGCAGTGGTCGGTGCCTCGGTGCTGACTGTGCTCAAAGAATGGCTCAAAGATGTGGTGCCAGCCGCTTTGGGCATCAGTGGTAATTTTGAAATCGTGGTTTTTGGCGTCCTCATGATGGTGCTGTTGCACCGAGCCCCCACCGGCTTGGCCCCCATCTTGGCGCGAATTTTTTTGCAGCCAACACCCCGACAAATAACCCAGCCCCGGCATGCCTTGACCAGGCGCGAGCAACCCCAGCCTGGCGGCAAACTGTTGCAGGTGCATGGTGTGCGCAAAGAATTTGGTGGTCTGGTCGCTGTGCAAGATGTGGATTTCAATCTTTGCGCAGGCGATATTTTGGGTCTGATTGGGCCCAACGGAGCAGGCAAAAGCACCACCTTCAATCTCATCACAGGGGTGGCTCCTTTGACCCGGGGCGAAAT
>CANNNH010000282.1 GCA_947505915.1 Comamonadaceae bacterium | reverse complement strand
TTGGCTCTGGCCTAAGCCCAGCACAAGCTGCTGCCCCCGCACAGCGCGGCTTTGGATCTCAATATGCGCCCCAAGCCCCAGCCCCAGCGCACTACCCACCGGCTGCTGCCCCAGCCGCAGGTGGCATGGGCGCCATGGGTGGTGCGGTCATGGGCGGCGTGGCCGGCTTGGCGGCGGGCTATGCCTTGTCCAAAGCCATGGAGGGCGGCGCGAACCACCCCAACCCTGCCGCTAGCAACAACGCGGCCAACCCAGCGCAAGACAGCGCGGGTTATGTGCCGTTTGACAACCCCAGCCGACCCGACATGGGTGCGTTTGATGCGGGTGCGGGCGGCGACAGCTGGGACGTGGGCCAGGCCCCCATGGATGACGACGAGTGGTGAACTGCTGGCGCACCCATGTGCACCAACTTCACCCCCACCCGACAAACCGAATGGGCGGCCCAGGCCTTGGGGGTCAGTTGGCCCCAGGGGCATCCTGAAGAAGTCTTTCCCGGTCAACTGGCCCCCATTGTGTTGCGCAGCCACCGCCAAGAGCGTCTCGCCGCGGGTTTGGCCCGGTTTGGCCTGATACCCACCTGGGCCAAAGACCTGGGGCAAGGGCGCCACACCTACAACGCCCGCAGCGAAACCGCCGCTGCCAAGCCCAGTTTTCGCCATGCGTGGCAATCGCGCCAATATGCGCTGTTGGTGGTCGATCGCTTTTATGAGCCTTGTTACGACACGGGCCGTGCGGTGCGCTGGTCCATCGCTGCTGACAACGGCACCCCCTTGGGGCTGGCTTGTTTGTGGGAGCGCTGGGTCGAGCCCCAAACCGCGCAAACCGTGGCCTCGTTTGCCATGCTCACCGTGAATGCCGATGCCCACCCTGTGATGAACCGCTTTCACAAACCGGGTGAGGAAAAACGCAGCCCTGTGTTGTTGCCACGAGACCAGTGGCAGCACTGGTTGTCTGCCACGCCAGAGCAGGCCCTGCTAATGATGGATGCCCATCAAGCCCCGCCTTTGCGGGTGCAAGCCGACCCATTGCCCGCACGCCAGCGCGCTACTGCCCCTGCGACCTGATCAGTCGGTGGCAAACTGCTGCGGGTTTTTGCCTTTGAAGGGGGCGTAAAAGGCTTTGATGCGCGCCATGTCGGCCTCGATGTCGCCGCTGGGTTCAAACACCGGGCCCAGGCCGGTGACTTTGCGCGAATAGTCCAAATACCCCAAGACGATGGGCACTTGGGCACCGGTGGCAATGTAATAAAAACCGGTTTTCCAATACCGGGTGTGGCTGCGCGTGCCCTCGGGCGGCACCACCAATTGCACCGGGCCTTGGGCCTCGCTCAGGGCTTGGGCCGAGGCGGCCACCAGGTTATTGGCCTTGTCGCGTTGCACCGGAATGCCACCCAGCCACATCATCAACCCGCGAAACGGGAAACGAAAAATTTGCACCTTGCCCATCCAGTAAATGTTCAGGCGCAAGGCAAACGCCACCATCAAGGTGTAGGGCAGGTCCCAGTTGCTGGTGTGGGGGGCTGCGATCAACACACTCTTTTGTCCGTTGGCCGGGAGGTGGCCTTCGATCTTCCAGCCTGTGGCTTTTAAAAAAGCGACGGAAAAACCGCGCAGCAAAGTGTTGACGATGGGGGTTTGAAAAATGGTGCGGTGCATGGGGCTGGTGCCTGGCCAGCCTTGCAAAGCCGACAATCCGAGGTAAAGCAATGGATCTGATTATGGTGTTTTCATTTTTGCCAAAAAGGCATTTTTTTGTATTCAAAAATACCTGACCAAGCGTGCCATCGAGGTACCTGCTTTGCCCCATCGCTGTCAGGGTCCCAGGACTGGGCCCCTCAGGTGCAAAATACTTTGGGCTTTGATCTGCCCCCAGCTTGGCTTCCCACACACCATGAACCCCCCATATAAATTGCCCCAATCCGTGTTGGTGGTCATTCATACCCGCGAGATGCAAGTCTTGTTGTTGCGCCGTGCCGATATGGGCAGTTGGCAGTCGGTCACCGGCAGCAAAGACCACGCGCAGGAAAACTACGCCCAAACGGCTGCCCGCGAAGTGGCCGAAGAAACGGGTGTGGACGTGAACGCGCCGGGTTGTGTGTTGTGGGATTGGGGTTTGGAAAACGTGTACGACATTTACCCCCAATATTGGCCGCGCTATGCCCCTGGTGTGCGGCGCAACACCGAGCATGTGTTTGGCCTGCAAGTACCAGACAACAGCCCCATTGTGCTCAGCCCCACCGAGCACACCGAATACTGTTGGTTGCCTTGGCTGGCGGCCGCCGACGAGGTGTTTTCCCCCTCCAATGCCGAAGCGATATTGATGTTGCCGCGCCAAATCGAGCGTCTCTTGGACACACCGCCAGCGCCTGCGGACCCGACATGATGGGCCAGCAAACCTTGCGCGTGGCCACCTACAACATCCACAAAGGGGTGCAAGGCCTGGGCCCAGCGCGGCGATTGGAAATTCACAACCTGGGGCATGCGATTGAGCAGCTCGATGCCGACATCGTGTGCTTGCAAGAAGTGCGCAAAGCACACCGCTTGGGGCAGCGGCACTTCCCGCATTGGCCCGACATGCCACAAGCCGATTTTTTGCGCCCCGAGGGCTTTGTGGCGGTGTACCGCACCAATGCGGTCACTCGCCATGGCGAGCACGGCAACGCTTTGCTGTCGCGCTGGCCGGTGGTGGGGCATCAGCATGAGGACATCTCCGACCATGGCTTTGAACAGCGGGGTTTGCTGCATGTGCAACTCAGCGTGGACCAGCGCGAGGTGCATGTGATCGTGGTGCATTTGGGCTTGCTGGCAGGGTCGCGCTTGCGCCAGGTACGGCGTTTGTTTGACTTTGTCCAGCGTGAAGTACCCGCCCATGCCCCCTTGATCGTGGCCGGTGACTTCAATGACTGGGCGCGCCGCTTGGACCGCCCCTTGGCCCACATGGGTTTGCGCTGCCACCATGGCTTGCCCACACCCACCTTTCCCGCGCGCATGCCCATGGTCCAACTCGACCGCATTTATGCCCGGGGCTTGCGGCCCTTGAGCAGCCACACCCCGCACGGTGCGATCTGGGCGCGCATGTCAGACCACCTGCCTTTGACCGCTGAATTTGCCTTCTGAAATGAACCCAGGCCCGACCACCGCGCAAATCACCTTGCTAGAAGGCAGCCGTGCCTTTTTCCCGGCCCTGATCCAAGCCATGGATGGGGCACGGCATGAAATCCATTTGGAAACCTATATTTTTGACTTCCATGGCGCGGCAGCCGATGTGGCGCAGGCCTTGGAGCGTGCCGCTCGTCGGGGGGTGCCAACCTGCGTGGTGGTAGATGGGGTGGGCACACCCCATGTGCCCTTGGCGTGGCAACAACGCTTGGCGCAAGCTGGCGTGCAATGGCAAACTTTTGAGCCAGTGGCACCTCTGGGGCTTTTGGTGCCCAGCCGCTGGCGGCGTTTGCACCGCAAACTCTGCGTGGTCGATGGCGAAGTGGCGTTTTGCGGTGGCATCAATGTGCTGGATGACTTTTATGAGGGCCATGAAAAGGCGACTTTGCACCAACCCCGCTTGGATTTCGCGGTGCGCTTGAAGGGGCCGTTGGTGGC
>CANNNH010000281.1 GCA_947505915.1 Comamonadaceae bacterium | reverse complement strand
CCGCCTGGTGGCTCTTCTAATGTCTTTGACCACCTGCTCTGCAGTGGCCTTGGGTTGATTAGATTTCAATTTCATCTTCACTCCTTAAGTTGAAAGATGAACCAAAACCCTCCTTTAATCAAGTACCCCTAGTTGTCTCACACACGCTGGCGTCGGACAGTTTATGAAGCCATTGTTGACATTGCAGATACAAATAGTTTGGGACAAAGCCCTATGGGGCAGCGTTTCATTGTGAACATCTTGGGTGGTGAATTTGATGGGCCTCGCTTAAAAGGCAAAGTGCTTCCCGGAGGCGCTGATAGACAATTAGTAAGGCCTGATGGCGTAAAAGAATTGGATGCGCTTTATGAAATACAAACCAACGATGGCATCGTCATTACGGTGCACAATCAGGTCATCATTGACATGCCAAGTCCAGATCAACGCTATGCGTGCTCTGTCGTTAAATTCCATGCGCCAGCAGGTCACTACGAATGGCTTAATAAGCGCATCTTTGTCGGTAATCTAGAGTCTCAGAAGCCTTTAAGACATGCTGTGAAAATTAGAGTATTTCAAGTTGATTAGATAAGTTTATCTGGCCACTTCATTTCACGACAACATTGCTATCGCTCATCTATCCGGCATCGAGAAAGGTACGCCATGTCACTGCTAGGAAAACCAGCAATAGCATTGTGGTGAAATATTGCACTGGAGCGGATATCGCCTGAGCGTTCGGTACATCTTAGGCTTCCCTCGAAATGACACGCTTTTGGCATTGGATATGAAATGATTAATGGCAACACTGAAATTCTGGCCCACATTGGCTATCCCACACACAGCTTCAAGTCGCCTTTGATTTACAACCCTTACTTTGAAAAAGAGGGAATCAATGCGCTGGTGGTGCCGATGGGATGTCTGGCAGAGCATTACCCCGTTTTCCTGCGATCAGTTTTTCAATTGACCAACATTCGAGGTGCATTGATCACCATGCCGCACAAAGTGACCACTGTAGGTCTTCTGGATCAAGTCACACCTACAGTCAAAGTGGCCGGTGCTTGTAATGCGGTGAAGCTGGATGCGCGGGGGCGTTTGGTGGGCGACATGTTTGATGGCACAGGTTTTGTCCGAGGCGTTCAAAGAAAAGGCTTCGATCTCACTGGCAAGCGCGCCATGGTGGTTGGCACAGGGGGCGTGGGTTCAGCCATTGCCGCCTCTTTGGCTGCTGAAAAAATCAGTGCCATCAGCTTGTTTGATGTCAACACCTCAGCCTGTGAGGCCTTGGCACAAAGGCTTGTGAATGAATATCCACACATCCAAGTCAACACCGGTTCAAATGACCCTGACGGCCATGACTTGGTGGTGAACGCAACGCCCATGGGAATGAACGATGGTGACCCATTGCCAATCGACGTTTCACGCCTTGCGCCTGAAACTTTTGTGGGTGAAGTTGTGATGCGCACTGAGATGACCGCGTTCCTGCAGGCTGCAAAGGATCGGGGGTGCCAGGTTCAATTAGGCTCGGACATGTTGTTTGAACAAATTCCTGTTTATCTGGAATACTTTGGGTTCAAAACGACGACTGCTGATGTGCTTCGAACTGTTGTAAGCTTGGGTTGAAAACTGAGATTGGACTTAATTATGAATTTACGCACAACTGACCGAGAAGCCGTTCCAGAAATGCCCAACCGATTGGGTATTCAAGGCATTGAGTTCATTGAATACGCCACCAATCGGCCGCAGGCTTTGGGCCAGGTTCTAGAGTCCATGGGCTTTCGGCCAGTTTCGCGTCATCGTTCTCGGGAAGTCACGCTATACCGTCAAGGTGGCATGAACCTGGTGGTCAATGCTAACCCTGACGATGCGCGAGTGAGTGCTACTGCCGATGGGCAGGCTGAAATTTCTGCGGTCGCTTTTCGTGTTCAAGATGCCCTGAAGGCGCACACCCGTTGCATTGATTTAGGCGCTTGGTCTGTGGCCAGTCAAGCTCAAGCTATGGAGTTGCACATTCCTGCCATCCATGGCCCTGGTGGTACACGCTACTACTTTGTCGATCGCTGGCAAGAGTTTTCCATCTACGACATTGACTTCAAACCCATTCCCACAGTGGATCAACATCCTTCAGCGGTTGAGGGCATGAGTTACTTCGGTGTCGTCCAGTATATCGGTTCGGCTCGCAGCGAAGACTGGATGGCATATTACGAACACATGTTTGATTTCTCTGTCATCCCTGATGACGAACGCTTTGGCATCTTGCCCAAAGGCAAATTGATGAAGAGTCCTTGTGGCCAATTTCTTTGGCAACTCATTGAGCCCGATCCTTGGATGGAAGCAGACGATGCACCCGAGTCACTCAAGCGAATTGGTTTTGGTGTGCAAGATGTGGCGCAGGCTGTGAAAACACTCAAAGCCAACGGCGTTGAATTTGTGGAGTCCAAAGAACTGCATCCAGAAGATCGAGGTGCTCTGACGCGCAGTGTACTGGGCGCTGTGTCTTTTGAACTGGTTCACCAAGCTTCTTAAGGAATTGCCATGAATTTGCTCGACGGTTATGGCATGGACACCATCACAATGGCTGGGCCATTGGAGGCCAAATTAGAGGCCATGAAAAGTGTGGGCTTTTCGCAAGTCATGCTCATGGCGCGTGATTTGGTGGGGCACCCTGGTGGCGTGAAGGCGGCCGTCAAAGCCGTTCAAGAAAGTGGTCTGCGACCTACAGGTTTTCAAGTACTCAGAGACTTTGAGGGCTTGTCGGGTCACTTGCACAGTTACAAAGTGGACATTGCGAAGTCCATGCTTGAGATGTGTGCGGCCACAGGTAGCAAAGTATTGCTAGCTTGTTCTTCTACATCGCGTCACGCCACCGAAGATTTAGACCTCATCGCAAAAGACTTGAAAAAATTGGCCATGATGGCCATCCCCTTGGGCATCAAGGTTGCCTATGAAGGCTTGTCATGGGGCCGTACCGTGAATGAGTTCACCACCAGCTGGGATGTAGTCTGCCGCGCAGATTGCCCCAACTTGGGCATTGGCATTGATTCGTTTCACATCTTTGCTGCTAAGACGCCCCTCGACGCCATTGAGGACATTGATCCAGATCGTATTTACCTGGCGCAACTCTCCGATTTCATGTGGCATGAAACACCTTCGTTTGAAGAGCGGATGACCACAGCGCGCACTTTTCGCGTGTTTCCAGGGGAGGGCGTCCACAGCGATCAATTGGCCGACTTGGTGCTGCGGCTAGAGCGGATTGGCTATCGGGGTGATTACAGTTTCGAAGTGTTCAATGATGACTACCAACAATTGCCACTTGAAACAGTAGCTGAACGTGCACGAAAAAGTGCAACCTGGTTGCATCAAGATGTTTTACATCGTTCAGCACCATTGCCTTTTTGGACCCAATCAATACACAAAGTCGTACCGTGAAAAATCCTTTGGTCCCAGGATCAAGTCCTGGTGGGCCCACCACTTTAAAAGGGTACATACTGGAGACATCGTTTACAGTTTGTACCGGTCACATCGTTAACACCCTAGGCCCAAACGGATTGGGCCCGGGTTCTAGGCGACAACTGTCCATATCGAAGTACCCCAGATCGTAGTCCATAAAGCTGACTTGCCAGATCTGG
>CANNNH010000280.1 GCA_947505915.1 Comamonadaceae bacterium | reverse complement strand
GTGGCTGGATAGGATTGAAAAATGCTGACTGAACGAATTTCACAAGCTCTCGCCCTAGCTGTTGAGGCGCACACTGGACAAAATCGGAAAGGGACTGACATTCCCTATGTTGCTCACCCCATGGGGGTAGCATCAATTGCACTTGATCACGGGGCTGATGAGGACCAAGCGATGGCGGCTCTGCTTCACGATGCTATCGAGGATGGTGGTGCTAAATATGCCAATTTGATCCGTGACAAATTTGGTGATCGCGTGGCCGATATTGTTGAGGGGTGTACAGATGGCATTCCTGATGCCAGCGGTAAAAAAGAGCCTTGGAAGCCACGCAAAGAGCGCTACATTAAGCATCTTCAGAACGCAACGGATGATGTTTTGTTGATTAGTGGCGCTGACAAACTCCACAACGCTCGCGCCATTGTCGAAGACCTGCAGCGAATCGGTCCTGCAGTCTTTGACCGATTTACGGCTACAAGAAGCCAAACGATTTGGTATTACGAGACTTTGGCTGCAATTTTTTTACAGCGAAAAACCCCGATAGCGAATGCCCTAGCGGATACAGTGCAGCGGATGAGACAACTTTCCAAATCAGGATCAGTTGCTGAAATTTTGCGCCATCGCGTAGACCATTTTTATGAAGCGCTCATTGAACTTCTGAGTTCTGATGACGACATGGAAATTGATGAATTTACGCGAGAGCAAGAGCAAGAGCTTATGCTTTTAGTTATTTCAATTATGCGAATAGTCGCTACGGAAAATAATAATACACATCCTTTTTTTGCTGAACTTGATAAATTCGGACCCAAGAATTTTTCAAATGTGACTATGTATCTGGAAAAGCGAACCACTGATGATTTGGAACAAACTATTAAGTTAAAACTGAATGAATACGTTGATGTAGTTGGAGGCGCGGGTGCAGATAGATTTTGGAATATCGATTTGGTTTTGATGAAATTTACAGATTTCGCTAATGCCGATCCTGATCTCCGAGATCGAGCAACGAGCATTGGTGCGCATAAGTTTATTCAACGAAATCTAGAAGAATTTAGAAAAATGGTGGACGATATTGAGTTTCTTGCGGACTCATTGGAAAAAGAGGCATTGGAGTGGCTTGGTGATCGAATGCGTGCTTCAGATGGTCATCAGCGTAGTTATGGTAGTTTTGGAGATCCATCTATTGGTCTCAGGATGAGCCC
The DNA here is from genome assembly GCA_947505915.1 of Comamonadaceae bacterium. The sequence goes on along the minus strand of CANNNH010000280.1, from coordinate 2,414 downwards.
AAAGATGCAGCGATGGAATCCAGATGGGCTAGATACACCTCTAAGATGGATAGTTCAGCGTTTAGAGAGAGACTTCGAGCGAGTATGAATGCAATATCCATTTATCTATACGTTCAACCTCTAGGCCGGTCGGTTGCAGGCGTCGACGCTTAGGCGGCGGGTCAATCAGCGTGACTGGCAAGGTGCGGCGCAGGAGTTACGGCGGTGGGTTTACGGTGGAGGCAGAGTGCTGCCGGGGTTGACGATCAGGCGCGACGCGGAAGTTTCGCTACTTTTTTGAGCAACTCGTTGTTCCCTTTTCTGCCGATCAAGACATCGAATTGCGCCTTGGGCGAGGATGGCACCAATGATGGCCATGGGACTTGGCTCGGACTTTGAGGCGATTCGATCTTGTGGGTGAGATTGCATGCTGCTGGCTCCTCTGGTTTCATGAAGCCGCATGTTTGCTTCGATCCCGAAGAGCTATCAAGTCGATCTGAAAAATTCATACCGGTTGGCTGGGCATTTTTCTCAGTGAGTAAGCAATGAGGGAAATCGCTCCATCAAGTTGGAAGGGGCAAAACTGAATTTGAACCGTACTGATTGCATGCGGTTTGTGGCGATGCCGGTGACCAACCGCAGGCTTTTTCTCTCGGAAGCCCGACCACGAAATTAGGGCTTGACGATGAAGTGCCGGCGCGAAAAGAGCAAGGGGATACCGAACATCAGCCCAGTTGCCGTATTGAGCAACACATTGCCCCAGACGCCATGGACGGTTGAAAACGCCGTGTCGATCAGAAACCAACTGGCCAGTGGAATGGCGATGGTGTTCCATGCGTGCAGCCGGCCTTCGAGGAATGGGCCCCTGGCCAACAGGATGATACAGATCATCCAGCCAGCCATCACGGCGCCGATGATGCCGTTGGCAAACCAAATGTAGCCATGCGCTAGGCTCGGCACCTCAACCGGGATGGACAACTGGTGGAAGTAAACCAGATTGAAGATTGCTTCCCCGAGGCGTGGCGACAACAGCAATGTCAAGCTCAGGACGATGACGACAGCCGCTGCGCCTTGAATAAGGCGCGACCAGATGAGCAGGGCCGGGTTGGCAGCTGCGTCCGCGGAGTCCTGCTCCCTGGTCATGCCGTTTGAAGCCTAAGTGCCTTGATGCCCGAAAGGGTCTTGCTGGCCTTTGCTGCGACCCGTGCTTGCCAGAGATCGTATGCAGCCTGCTGAGCCAGCCACACCTCAGCCGCCCCGCCATGGTCGCGCCCCAGCCAACGCTCAATGCGCAGTGCCATTGAAGGGCTGATCGAAGCCCGCCCATTGACTACCTTGGACAAAGTCGTCCGGTCGACGCCCAAATGGGCAGCTGCTTCGCCCACCTGCAGATTCAAGGCAGGAAGGATGTCGTCCCTCAAAGTGAGGCCAGGGTGGGGTGGGTTGAACATCGAACTCATAAACACCTCAGTGGTAATCCTGGTAGTCCACCAGGATGGCATCGCCGTTTTCAAAAGCAAAAGTCAGACGCCAGTTGCCGTTCACGCTGACTGACCAGTGGCCGGAGAGGCCGCCCTTGAGGGGATGCCAGTCCCACCCGGGACGGTTCATGTCTTCAGGCCTTGTGGCCGCGTCCAACGCAGACAGTTGCCGAGCCAGGCGCGGGGCATGAGCGGCTTGGATCCCGGCCCGCGAGCCGGACTTGAAGAAGCGCTCAACGCCCTTGTGCCTGAAGCTTCGAATCATTCTGAAATTGTAGCGCGTAGCGCCACGCGCAGCAAGTGCAGCAGCAATCCATTGGGGGTTCGAATTCCCGACTCCACCAAAAACAGGGGGTCTGAAAACTGAGAGAGTTAGCTAAACAATCTTTTTTGGACCGCCAAGACTATTTCGAACTGATTCCAAGTCGTTCGAACAATCTACAACCTGCTCGGGGTCTCCTTGGGTGCGAGCCGAGAACACTATCCGGATCAGACAGCTTCTTCATAGGCCACACGTGAATTAGAAGTAAAGATAGTGGCTCGGTGATCGTTGTTTCTTGTCTGAAGTAAATTGAGCTCGCATAATTGGACAATGAAAGTTATCTTCAAGCCTATTTTCTTAAGCTGTGCCCTTGTCGTGTGTAGTAGCTTTGCATGGAGCGCTACCGTTAAGGACTTGGAGATCAAAGCAGACGGCCAGACTTGGACCTACCACCTGCATGTCCCACTGCAAGCACGCTCAGGTGGTGCACCGCTGGTCGTGGTTTTTCATGGAGCAGGCGGCAATGGAAAGGACTATCTCATTAAAAACGGTTGGGTAGCCCTCAGTGAAAAGGAAGGATTTGTCGTTGCGGCACCCGACGGGCTACCGGCCTTGCCTCGTTTGCCAGCCAGCTTTCGCATGAATCCACGCCTTTGGAATAGTGGCCAACTCAATCCCAATATGCCGCGAGC
>CANNNH010000279.1 GCA_947505915.1 Comamonadaceae bacterium | reverse complement strand
GGTGGCATTGCGGTTTTGAAGGGCAACTTAGCGCCAGGTGGCGCCATCATCAAACAATCTGCAGCCAGCGCCAAGCTCATGGAGCACGAAGGCCGTGCGGTGGTGTTTGAGAATTTGCAAGACATGGCCACGCGCATTGACTCGGAAGACTTGGATGTGACGGTGGACGATATTTTGGTTTTAAAGCACATTGGCCCTAAGGGTGCGGCCATGCCTGAAGCGGGCTATATGCCCATTCCTAAAAAGCTGGCCAAGGCAGGTTGCAAAGACATTGTGCGCATTTCAGATGGGCGAATGAGCGGCACTGCCTTTGGCACCATTGTGTTGCATGTCACACCAGAGTCTGCGCTGGGTGGGCCTTTGGCTTATGTTCAGAACGGCGATCGCATTTGCTTGAGTGTGGCCAACCGAGAGCTCAGCCTTTTAATCTCCGACCAAGAGTTGGCGCACAGAAAAGAAACGCAGCCTGTTGTCACGCCTACTGCACAACGTGGTTATCAAAAATTATTCTTAGACTCCGTACTGCAAGCCGACAAAGGCGCAGACTTTGATTTCCTGATGCCCCCCCAAACCAGCATCATTCCAAAATAATTGGGATCAACTAATTGGGGGCAAACAATTGGGGTCAAACAATTGGGGTCAAGTTAACTAATTGGGGTCAGATCATGATTAATTTGCTTCGCAAATTAATTGTGCTCTGACCCCGATTAGTTTGCCCCGAATAAATGGGGTCAGATCAACATTAATTTGGTCAATCAAAAGGGGCAGAGACTAAGGGGGGCTTCCTCATGGTGGGGTACCACAAATCGTCAGCCCCCCTTAGTCTCTGCCCCTTTTGATTGGAAATTAATGTTGATCTGACCCCAATTATTTTAAGCAGTTTCTAAAACAGGCAACTTCTCTACCTTGGTTTTAGAAACACGCTTTTCATCACTGGCAGGCAATCCACGAATAGGCCGCAATATGGCGTCGGGTACGGCGCCCTTTCGCCTCCTAACCATTTTGCCGCCAACATCGTAAAGCATAGGCCGCGGCGCTTCTGCCATCCAAATGTGCGAACCCTTAAAGTCGACCAGCGCATTTTGGTTGTGGTGCTTTTTAATCACCCTCACAATAGTGCCAATGTTTTCTGGGTTGTGCGCGGTAATTACAACGGCTAAATCGCCAGGCTTGCAATTGAGTTTTGTCATGTGTTTCTCCTGTTTAGCGGCGGTGCAAATGCGGGGGCCGCAATCGGGTTCAAATCGCCCCAGTCTGTCAGTAGACCAAGCTTATACGGTAAGGCTTGCAGGCTGTTTGATTGGCAAGGTTTCAATCTGAGAAATGTCTTCATCTTCTTTAGGCGGGCGAATAGGAAGGAGCCAGCAGTCGGGATGTTTGATGTTGGACTTCCAATTGACCCGCTCAGAAATGAGAATATCGGGAATGTAAAGATTAACCATCTTCTTGCGAGATACAGGCCGAATAACCCAACAAAGTTGCTCGCCGCACTGTTCGCTGAAATGCGCAGGGCCCCGCACCTGCACAATGCGACCAATGTTGACTTCGCAACCGGGAAATTCTCCAACTATGACGGCCAAATCGCCATCCCTACAACGAAGCACCATATTCGCCTCCTAATTAACAATCCTAAAAATTCTAGTCATCAACTGGCTCACGACGTGATCCTGAATCAATTGGGGTCAGATCACAATTAATTTCCCAATTGGCAGCCTTGTGAAGCTTGGACAGCCTGTCCCATTCGCTACCCGTGCCCTTTTGATCGCCAGTTGGCGTAACCATTGGCCAGGGCTTGTTGACATCCCTAAGCTCTGGCAGCAACCAATGCAACTCTTCACTTTCAGGGGCCGACATGATTTCTGTCGCGCTGTCCAAGGACAACCGCCGAGCTGCTTCATGCGCCATCCCATGAAAAGATTCCACCCATTGACTCTTCCAGTCCGAATACGTTTTTTGCACAGGTTGGCGAATTTCCAGTTTTAAATAACCCATTGGGTTGGGAACTCGAACGTAAGTGTTTTGATAAAAGCGATCTGCAATTTCGTCTGCTTTGTCTTTTGAAATGTTAAAGATCACAAAGCATGGCCGCTCGCCATCGTAAAAACCCACATGATCTACCCCCGTGGATTTCGCCTCCACATGAAGCAAGCCCTCTACAGTTAAGTGATCCTTCAACCGCTGATGGTTGATGGCGTTGGGTATGTCACCATTTGGATTTTCATAAGGATCCCAGCCGGAAATGAAGCACGCGTTGTACAACCGCTCCGACTTCATGTAGTTAGAGAATGTCTGGTTAATTTCGCCTATTTTTAATTGATAGACGTTCCAATTTCCCCCTGTAGAAGATTCAATGGGCTTGAACAATTTAACGACGTACTGCTCTTTCCGTTTGCTGCGAATTCCAAATGCGCGCAAACCAGGCGGCTGCGGAACAACGATGGGCAGGCCTTTTGCAGCGCGATCTTTTCTTAAAAAGTGGTAATACATGCCTTTGGCACTCATATTAGGGCTCCCAAATAAGTAGTTGATCCAGTACAGATTGCAAGTTTTTTAAATCTTGCAAATGGAACATTGAGCGATACAGGACATGCCATTCTGGATTTTTTGCTGTTAGGTATTGCCTGTCGATAACCAAATCGAAATGCTCTTGAACCGCTTCAAGTGGGCGGATTGAAAGGCGTTCGATGATGTAGTTGTTGCTGTGGATGTTGAACTGCACGCCGGCAGAAACAATTGGGGTCAGAGCACAATTAATTTTTGGCTCGGATAGTGAACTAGAGGGTTGGGAATTAATCATGATCTGACCCCAATTGTTCGTCGTCGTCGTCTGATGGCAGTTCATTTAGGCCGCGCTCTTCTCGGCGTTGGTCTACCCAGGTGTCTACTCGTTGGGTGACTAAATCGCCAAACTCGGCATAAAAGCTAGAGCTTGCGTCTACGATGAAACCTTGGACTTCTTCTCTGACGTAGCCGTGATCGCTGAAGTTGGCTTCTAGGCAGCAGAACAAGTCCCAGCCTTTGATGAAAAAGTCGAAGAGTTCTATGAGGGTGAGCGATCTGATGGAAGTTCTACTTCGCGCCTCTAAAGTCATGCCCTCATACTCGTCCACCACGCGGTAATGGATGCGTTCGGAACCACGTTTGGCATACACGCACGTTACATCTTGAGTAGTAGACGCAATGGTGATGCGCGCAATTTCTATTTCTTGCGCTTCGCGGTTTGGCAAGTACTCACCCCCCATCCAAGAAGGATGAATGCCACTCTGAGCCTTTCTTTGCTCATGAGTAAGCTCAGGCTCCGAAATGATGGCATTTGCAAGATGAATGTCACCCGATTTAAGGGCGCGTTCATACATCGCCTTTCTTTCAGCGCCTTTGATGTCAGATGCAAGCTTGATGTTGTTGTCGTAAGCCCAAAAATAGGACTCGGGGCGATAGGCAAGGTCAATTGCCAATGGGCGTAGCTGGGACATGGTCCACCTCCTTTTTAGCGACTTTGACAAAATGTCGGGGGCCGCAATAGAGAACAAATCTCCCCAACCGTTTAGGACGGTCAAGCCATAAAAAAACCCGCCTCAAGGGACGGGTTTGACTTTGGATGGTTGCTTCTAGAGC
>CANNNH010000278.1 GCA_947505915.1 Comamonadaceae bacterium | reverse complement strand
TTGTTTCTTATCACTTTCCCAAGCATGGATTGGGCTTCAATAACTTCAACCCCGGTTTGGGCGCGGAATGGCGCCAATCCAGCGACGTGTCGTGGTCTGGGGGCTTTTTTCACAACAGCGATTGGGCGCGCAGTTATTACGCTGGGGCTTACTGGACACCCTTGCATTGGGCGGGTTGGCGCTGGGGGGCTTTTGTCGGCTTGATCAATGGCTACCCCCAAATGCTCGATGGCGGGGTTTTTCCCTTTTTAACCCCGGTGGCCACCCGCGAGTGGGACCAATGGGGCGTGGGGATGAGCTTGTTGCCAGACTATGAAAATCGACTCCACGGCGCCTTCACCGTGCAAGTCAAATACAAATGGAAGCCATGAGCGGTGACTGACCTGCCTTTGTTCCCCCTCAGCCAGGGCCTGTTGCCCCAAGGTTTGTTGAGCCTGCAAATTTTTGAGGTTCGCTACCTCACCATGATTCGCAACAGCCACAAAACGGGCGCGCCGTTTGGCGTGGTCATGCTGGCCCAAGGCCAAGAGGTTCGACAAGCCGCCGCCACCGAGCGCTTGATGAGCCAAGGATGCTTGGCCCATGTGTCGGTTCTAGAAGCCATCCAACCCAACTTGTTGCGTGTGCAGTGTGTGGGCGGCCAGCGGTTTCGTATGGGTGAACATGAACAAGCCGTCAACGGCTTGTGGCATGCCAATGTGACATTGTTGCCAGACGACACAGCAACTGCGGTACCAGTGCATTTGCAGTTTGCCGCTGACCGATTGCGTGAGTTGTCGGAGCAATGGCTGGCGCGTGGCCTGGACCCAGACCAGTGGCCGTGGCGCGGCGATGCGGTCTTTGGCGACAGTGCCTGGGTGGCGCACCGTTGGCTGGAGTTGCTGCCGCTGAGTCCGGCACAAAAATACAGTGCCATGCTCGAGGCCGACCCGGTGCAACGCTTGCAACGGGTGGCGGCTTGGCTCAAATCCTTTTAATCCACTGAACAGGTGTTTTCCATGAAACAACGGTTGTCCCCATCTCTGAGCAGGCGTTTGTGTTTGGGTGTGGCCGCTTCGGCCGTGGTGGCCCCTGGGCTGTGGGCCCAGACCTTTGGCGCCAAACCCATCCGTTGGGTGGTGGTGGCGCCAGCAGGTTCTTCGCTGGATGTGATTGCGCGCGCCATGCAAGACAAACTGCGCGATCAATTGGGCACCCCCATCGTGATCGAGAACAAGCCGCAAGTCGGTGGCACGGCAGGTACCGCCGAAGTGGCACAGTCTGCCCCCGACGGCCACACCTGGGTCATGTCATTCAACGGCCCTTTGGCTTTTGCACCGCACCTGTACCCGCGCTTGCCGTATGCACCCCTGCGCGATTTGATACCGGTGGTGTTGACCACCTCACAGCCCAATTTGATCGCCGTCAACGCCAGCTTGCCAGCCAACAACTTGCAAGAATTGCTGGCCCTGTTGCTGGCCCACCCCGGCAAATACAACTTCGCATCGGTGGGCAATGGCAGCTCTTCCCACCTGTGCATGGAGTACATCAAGGCCTTGAGCGGTAGCTTTGCCGTGCACATTCCCTTCAATGGCGGGCCGCCTGCGGTGTTGGCCACCGTCGGTGGCGAGACCCACATGATCGCCGCCGTGCCAACCTTGCTGACCCCGCAGATCAAGGCCGGCCGGCTCAAAGCCATCGCGGTCACGGGTTTGCAACGCTACGGCCTCACGCCCGAGGTGCCCACAGTGACCGAAAGTGGTGTGCCCAGCTTGAAGGGCTTTGAGGCCATTGCCTGGAACGGTGTGCTGGTGGCTGCTGCCACCCCCAAGCCCTTGGTCGAGCGCATCAATGCCGCCATCAACCTGGCTTTGCAAGATGAATCGGTGCGCCAACGCCTGCAAGCCGCTGGTTTGGAGCCTGCGGGGGGCACGCCTGAAAAATTCGCCCAGCTCATGCGCGATGAGTCAGCCAAGTGGCTGCCCATCATTCGCCGCTCTGGGGCCACCCTGGGCTGATGCAACTTGGCCCGCTTGGAACCCACTTGCGAAGTCCGTTCACCCAACCCGTTGGTCGTTTGGCTGCCCCGACCCAGCGGCGTTGATCAACATGTTTGATTTTGACCTGGTGGTTTTGGGGGCGGGTGCCGCGGGCATGATGGGTGCACTGGCGGCGGCCCATGGCGGCCGCCGCGTCTTGTTGGTGGAGCCTTTCATGGACCAGGCCAACAACTTGGCCATCAGTGGGGGCTTGTTTCCAGCTGCTGGCTCGACCCTGCAGTCCCAAGCTGGGGTGAGCGACAGCCCGGCGCAATGGCTGGCTGATTTGCGGTCTTTCGCGGGCGACAGTGTGAACGAGCGCATTGCTGTGCCCGTGGCCCAGGCCTTGCCAGACGTGGTTGATTTTTTGACCGGCCGTTTACACGCGCCCATCGGTTTTTTGCCCGATGTGGTCTCAACAGGGCACAGCCAATGCCGCTTCCACAGCACCTTGCCCGCCGGTGGCGCGGCTTTGCACCATTGGTTTCGCCAACAAATTCAAGCCCATCCCCTGATCACCTTGCATCCGCATGCGGTGACACCCCAGCGTCGGCCCCAAGGTTTTTTGCTGGATGTTGAAAACCAGTTAGTGAGGGCGCTGCATGTGTTGCTCGCTGGGGGAGGTTTTGGGGCCAACCCGGCTTGGGTGGCCCAGCACATCCCCGCCATGCATGGGGCGCTTTACAACGGTGCGGCCCACAGCGATGGCAGTGCCATCGCCTGGGGTCTCGATTGGGGTGGGCAGTTGTGGGGCATGGATGGCTTTCAAGGGCAGGGCCATACCAACCCTGGCGGACTCACGCGCCTGGGCATGGGCATTCCCGCCCTGGGGGGCATCTTGGTCAACCGGCAAGGGAAGCGTTTTGTGCGCGAAGACATCGGTCCATCGGCGTTGGCCCCATGGGTGATGGCGCAACCGCAGGGCCTGGCCTTGGAGGTGTTTGATGCCCACATCGAGACGGGCTTGGCCCAACATGCCGCCTACCAATCCGCTTTGCAGGCCGGCCAGGTGCTGCGCGCTGATGACGTACCAGGCTTGGCGATGCTGGCGGGGGTGGACGCCCAGGGTTTGCAATCCACCCTGCGTGAGGTGCAGGCCATGGCGCAGGGCGGTGCCAGCGACCCATTGGGCCGCACCCACTTTGCGCGGGTGCTCAAAGGCCCTTGGCTGGCCTCATGGGTGACCGGGGCTTTGTCGCACACGCAAGGGGGTTTGGTCACCGATGGCGATGGCCGTGTGCTGGATGCCCAGGGCCAATGGATCAACGGCGTGTGGGCCGCAGGCGGCTGCGCGGCGGGTTTGTCTGGGCGCGGTGCCGAAGGTTATTTGCCCGGCAACGGCTTGGCCCAATCGTTTGGATTGGCCTGGCGCATGGCCCAAGCCCTGGGCCCAGCGGTCCCTTGACTCACTCCATGGTGGCGCCAGAAATCTCCACCGCACGCTTGAACTTGTCCAACTCTTTGCGGTGGAACACCGCACTCTCGGCGGGGGTGCTTCCCACGGGTGTCACGCCTTGGGCATCGAGTTGCTGGCGCACTTGGGGGTCAGCCAAGGCTTTGGCCACTTCGGCCGAAATGCGCTGCACCACAGCTGCTGGCGTG
>CANNNH010000277.1 GCA_947505915.1 Comamonadaceae bacterium | reverse complement strand
CGCTTGCTGGGTGGGTAGAGCACCAGGCCAATGGCGTTGGCCCCCGCTGCCACTGCCGCATCCACATCGGATTCGCGGGTAAAGCCGCACATCTTGATGCGGGTGGTGAAGGCAGGTGGGTTCATGGCAACCAATCATACGCAGGCGTCCGCGTGGGCAAACCCCATTCGGGCGCGTACTGCGGGCCTAAAAAATACAAGCCATCTGGCGGGAAGGTGGGGGCTGCGACATCGCGGTTGCGCGCTTGCAGCACCTCTTGCATCCACGACACGGGTTGAAGGCCTTGGCCGACTTGCAGCAAACAACCCATGATGTTGCGAATCATGTGGTGCAAAAAAGCATTGGCTTCAAATTCGAAGCGCCAATAGGCTTGGCCGTTGTTCCCGCCACAGGCTGAAATGTCGATCTTGCGCAGGGTTTTAACCGGTGTGGGTGACTGGCAGGCAGAGGCCCGAAAAGAGCTGAAATCGTGTTCGCCCAGCAGCACCTGGGCAGCTGCTTGCATCGCTTGCGCTTGCAGGGGGCGAAACACCCAACCCACCCGCCCACTTTCCAGGCTGGGGCGCACGGGGGAAGACATCACCACATAGACATAGCGCCGCCCCAAAGCACTGCCACGGGCATGAAAGCTGGGCGGCACTTCTTGGGCCCATTGCACGGCAATGTCGGCGGGTAAAAAAGCATTGGTTCCCCGTACCCAAGAGGACATATCGCGGCTCAGATCGGTGTCCAGGTGAACCACTTGCATCAGACCATGCACCCCTGAGTCGGTGCGACCTGCGCACAAGGTGTGCACCGGTTGTTGGCAAAAGTCGCTGAGCGCGGCCTCCAACTTGTCTTGCACCGTCAGCCCAGAGCGTTGGCTTTGCCAACCTTCGTAAGCCTGACCCAAGTAGCTCAGGCCCAGCGCCATGCGCATGCGGCTCAGGCTTTTCGCTGGCTCAACCAGCGTTGGGCCTTGATTTGGATCTCGCCAGTGGCCTCGCGCACCACCTCATCGGCCAGGGCGCGTGCGGTGTTTTGTTGTCCCATGTCCCACAACTCCTCGGCCAAGTTGAGGCGAACCTCATAGTCTGAGGGGGGTGGGGCATCGCCCAAATCAGGAGCAACAGCTTCCAATGGGGGCTTGGTTTCATGCCCAGGGTCTGACACAGCATTGGGTTTGGCATCCAACTCCAGGTCGAAGTTAAAGGGGTTTTGGGGGCTGGGTTCGGCAGGGCTGGCTCTGGAATAGTCTTCGAAAGTGGGATTTTCTTGCGTGGTGCGCTGGCGGCTGCGTCCCCATGCCAACAAAGCCAGCAGCACCACCAAGGCGCCTGCAGCGTAAGGGGTCCAGGGGTGGGCGATGAGCTCGTCAATCACGCTGCCCGTGGCTTTGGCGGGTGGGGCGCTCACCTCGACACCTGGTGCAGCGATGCCACTGGCGGCCTGCGCCAGTGCGTTCAGATCGGTCACTGTTTGGCTGGCAGCTTCAGTTTCTTTGGCGGTTTGCTCGATTTGCTTTTGGGCTGCGACTTTGTCGGCTTCTTTGGCGGCGTTGGAGTCGGCCTTGCTCAAGGTGAGCTTGTCTTGGCTGGGCTTGGCGCTGCCATCTTTGGCCTGTCCTTGGACCCGACCTTCAGCGCTTCGGCCGGCCTTGGGCAAATCGGTGCTGGGTGCAGCAGACGCCAAATTGGCGCGGTATTTTGCAAAGTCAGCGGCCTGCGCTTTGATGGTTTGGCGCGCTTCTGTGGACGGGGTTTGTTGGGCCTCTTGCGAGTTGGGCAGTTTCAGGACGGCACCGGCTTTGAGGCGGTTGACATTGTTGTCGACAAATGCGTCCGGGTTGGCGCGCAGCAAGGCCAGCAGCATTTTGTCCAGGGACACATTGCCTTCCATGTGCCGCGCCGCCAATTCTCCAGCCGTGTCTCCGCGCACCACGGTCAGGCTTTGGCCTCGCTCTGCTTTGGCCGCACGGGTGGCGGGTGTGGGTGGCTCGGGGGCTTTTTCAGCCACGGCCGGGGCGGGCGCTGGGGTGGGCGCGGCTGGCGCTGCGGCTGTCGCAGGCGCTGGCGCAGGTTCGGGCTGGGCCACGGCGGGCGGGCTGATCACCGGCAAGCTGGGCGCAGGTGGTGGCGCCACTGCGGTGGCGGCTGCCCCGGCACCAGCTTGGGTGGGCACATTGCCCATGAAAACCCGCCGACCCGTGGCCCAGCGGAACTCGATGAGCATGTCCAAAGATGGTGATGTGAGCGGTTGCTCGCTGCTGAACTCAATCACAGCCGTGCCATCGGGCTTGCGCCTGAATTGTGTTTTGATCAGGGCCAATTCGGGCGAAGGGGTCACGCGCGCCACGCTGTACAAATCAGGTGCCGCCAAAAAGGCTTGCAAATCATTGCTCTCGACCGGGCTGATGTCTTTGACTTCCAGCTCGGCGAGCAAGCGCTCACCCGGCTTAGATAGCAAGCTGATATTGCCCAAGCTGAGGGCCCCGACAGAGCCCATCCAAAAGCTCGACAGCACCCAAAAAGCGGCTGTTCGAAAGATTTTCATGGCAGTTTCCAGGGCAAATTGAACATGCGCAGATGTTACCTTCTTCCTTAACTCTGCAGCAAAATTCTCAACATGCGCCGCAAAGGCTCAGCTGCACCCCACAACAGTTGGTCACCAATGGTGAATGCGCCGACATACTCGAGGCCAAACGCCATTTTGCGGATCCGCCCGACCGGAATGGTCATGGTGCCGGTCACCGCCACGGGGGTGAGGTGTTGCATGCTGTCTTCACGGTGGTTGGGCACCACCTTGACCCATTCGTTGTCAGCGGCAATCATGGCTTCAATGTCGGCCACAGGCACATTCTTTTTGAGTTTGAAGGTGAGTGCTTGGCTGTGGCAGCGCATGGCGCCGATGCGCACGCAAAAGCCATCAACGGGGACTGCAGCTTGGGCAAAGCCTGTGCCTTGGCCCAAAATTTTGTTGGTTTCGGCCATGCCCTTCCACTCTTCGCGGCTGGTACCCCAGAACTCGTCGCCTTCTTGTTTGCCAAGCCCTAAATCTTTGTCGATCCAAGGGATGAGCGAACCGCCCAAGGGGGCGCCAAAATTTTCGATTTCTGCGGCAGAAAGTGAGCGTTGTTTGGCGATGACTTTGCGGTCGATTTCTAAGATGGCGCTTTTGGGGTCGTTCAACAGGTCTTTGACCTCGGCGTGGAGGGTGCCAAACTGGGTCAGCAGTTCGCGCATGTGCGCAGCGCCTCCACCGGAGGCGGCTTGGTAGGTTTGGGTGTTCATCCACTCCACCAAACCGGCTTTGTACAAAGCGCCCACGCCCATCAACATGCAACTGACGGTGCAGTTTCCGCCCACCCAATTGAGGCCACCCTTAACGAGTGCGTTTTCGATCACAGTCAGGTTCACGGGGTCCAGGATGATGATGGCGTCATCTTTCATGCGCAGGGTGGAGGCCGCGTCGATCCAGTGGCCCTGCCAACCCGCGCTGCGCAGCTTGGGGAACACTTCCGAGGTGTAGTCGCCGCCTTGGCAGGTAATGATGATGTCGCAAGCCTTCAGGGCGCCGATGTTGTGGCCGTCCAGCAGCTTGGTTTCGTTTTTCGCCATCGAAGGCGCCGCGCCTCCGGCGTTGGAGGTG
>CANNNH010000276.1 GCA_947505915.1 Comamonadaceae bacterium | reverse complement strand
GCCGCTTGAGCTTTTAATGAGCGTCTCATGAGCGCCTATCATTCCGGCAACCCGTCTTATTTGTGCCAGCCTGTCTGAAAGCCTCTTATGTCCGGCCTCAAGCACATCACCTTTTACCTGGACTTTATTTCGCCCTATGCCTACCTGGCCTTTGAGCGTTTGCCCCGGGCGCTTGAAGGGCTGAGCTACAGCGTGGACTACCAGCCCGTGCTGTTTGGCGGCATCTTGCAACACCACGGCCAACTGGGCCCCGCTGAAATTGAGGGCAAGCGCGACTGGACTTACCGTCAAGTGCAATGGCTGGCCGGGCAGCTGGCAACCCCCTTGGACATGCCGGCGGCGCATCCCTTCAACCCGCTGGCGCTGCTGCGGCTGGCGCTGGCCTGCGGCGAGCAGGGAAAAGTCAACCGCTATGTGTGCGAGACCATTTTTCGCCATGTCTGGCTTGGCGGGCAGGATGCCGCAGACGCCGCGCGCCTGGCGACTTTGCGCGCACAGTTGGCGCCGGCGCAAGATGCGGGCAGCGAAGAGGTGAAAGCGCAACTCAAAACCAACACCAGCCAGGCCATTGCCGCCGGCGTTTTTGGCGTGCCGGTCATGCGGGTGGACGATAAAGTTTTCTGGGGCCTGGACGCGCTGCCCATGCTGCGCGACTACCTGATGGGGGGCGCCTGGTTTGAGGCCGGACATTGGGATGCGGCAGGCAAAGTGCCCGTCGGCCTGGCGCGCCCTGCGGCCGCCCCCGCTTTTAAAACCCCGTAATTACCCTAGGAAATTTGCCCTAAACGCCCAAATACCATCATGCGAAAAAGATTTTAGGGTTAACCCGCAGCGCCAGATTTTCCTTCTTAGGCTTGTCAGGAAAGAGTCAGGACATGTGAACATAGTGCCGAGAGTTGAATTTAGTTTTGAAAGATTTTGCTGCCTATGTTGCTGGCCATGGTGATTTTGAAAAGCTTGGTGGAGTTGTCCCTGATGTTCATCGTCGGGCGCTTTATTCTGGGCTTGCTGGCCGGAGCCAAACGCCAGACCAATGTCTTTTGGCAGCTGTTGGATGTAGCCTCCAAACCGGCGCTTTGGCTGACGCGCCGCGTCAGCCCCAGGCTGATCCTGGACCAACATATTCCTCTGGCCGCTGCAAGTTGGCTGACCATTGCCTGGGTGCTGGTGGCCATGGCCAAGATCGACATCTGCCTGCAAACTGGAGCCTCTGCATGTCAATAGATGCCCAAACCATGCCGCCGGCCGGCCCGGGCATGAGCCGTCTAGAGCTGTTTTTGCAGCACTGGCGCGCCAAGATCCTGCTGTTTGTAGGCATGCGTGCCTTGGCCAGAAGCGTGTTTGAGGCGATTTTGCAAAAGCAGCCCAATGACTTGCTGGCCCTTAACAGCATGGCTTATGACGCTATGCAAGGCGGCCATTTCTTGCAGGCGCTAGGGTATTTTGAGCGTGCCCGCGCGCTGTCCCAAGACAAGTCGAATGCCCATTTCAACCATGCTTTTGTATGCGAAGAGTTGGGCCGGCTGGATGACGCCGAAGTCAGTTTTCGGGCGGCCATCGCCCTTGAAGAAAAGATGGACCGTGCCTGGTACGGGCTCGGTCTGGTGCTGGTTCGCCAGGGCCGGCTTGAAGATGCATTGGCGGCGCTCAAGCGCAATACCCAACTCCAACCCATGAGCCCGTTCGGCTGGTACCAAATGGCCAGGGTGCATGTGGACCTGAAGCAGACCGATGAGGCCCGCGCGGTGATTCGGCACCTCAAGGGCTTTGAGCCCAAGGTGGCTGCCCAGTTAGAGCGAGAAACCGGCTTACAGGTCGGTTCATTGATTTGAGATGTTTTTAAACCAAAGTTAGGAGACAGGCTATGCAATTGACGGCTAGGCACCAGGAGTACTGGAGCAAAAATCTGCGAATCACTGCCCTTTTATTAGGCATCTGGTTCTTTGTCACATTCGTGCTGGTTTTTTATGCACGTTCACTCACATTCAATTTTTTTGGCTGGCCATTTTCGTTTTGGGTCGCGGGTCAAGGCGCCTTGGTGGTGTATTGCCTGATCATCTGGTACTACGCCCACTACATGAACAAGCTTGACATCGAATACGGTGTCTCTGAAGGAGAAGAATAATGTTTGGTAATGAAAAACAGTCGAAAAGCGAATTTAAACAAGGCCTGAACAAGGTCTACACCTGGTACACCGGAGGCTTTGTCTCCTTTGTGATCTTGCTGGCTATTCTTGAGCAGGTGGGCATGCCCAAAGCCTGGATCGGCTACTCGTTCCTGGCCGCTACAGTGTTGCTTTATGCCGGTATCGGCGTGATGAGCCGCACCAATGACGCCGCTGAATACTATGTGGCTGGCCGGCGCGTTCCGGCTTTGTACAACGGTATGGCCACGGGCGCTGACTGGATGTCTGCCGCCTCCTTCATCGGCATGGCCGGCACCTTGTACCTCACGGGTTATGGCGGTCTGGCGTTCATTCTGGGATGGACCGGCGGTTATTGCCTGGTGGCGCTTTTCTTGGCGCCCTACCTGCGCAAGTTCGGCCAGTTCACCATCCCTGACTTTCTGGGTGCCCGCTACGAGGGCCATTTGCCCCGCCTGATCGGTGTCTTTGCCGCTATCTTGTGCTCTTTCACCTATGTGGTGGCACAGATTTACGGCGTTGGCCTGATCACCGCGCGCCTGACGGGTCTGGCATTTGAAGTGGGTATTTTTGCTGGCCTGATCGGTATTCTGGTTTGCTCGTTCCTGGGCGGCATGCGTGCCGTCACCTGGACGCAAGTTGCTCAGTACATCATCTTGATCATTGCCTACTTGCTGCCTGTTGTTTGGTTGTCGGTGAAACACACCGGCGTGCCGATTCCACAGGCTGTCTATGGCTTCACACTTGAAAAAGTGAGTGCCAAAGAAGAGCAACTGCTGAAAGATCCGAAAGAGCTGGAAGTGCGCGGTATTTACAAGGCACGCTCAGACGCCGCCGTTGAAAAACTCAAGGACGTTCCCGGTTCCATGGCTGCTGATAAAGCTGCTGCAGAGAAAAAAGTGGAAGAGCTCAAAGCATCCAATGGCCGGTTGGCAGATATCCAGGCGGCTGAAGCTGCTGTGGGCAAGCTGCCTAAGGACGAGGCTGCCGCCCGCGCTGCTTACACCGCTGCACGGACTTCCAATGCTGCGCGCTCTAACCCGCCTGTTCGTCACGCCGAGCCATTCCCCGGCAAAGACGATGCCGCCCGGGACATCGCCCGCAAGAACTTCATGGCGCTGGTCTTCTGTCTGATGATTGGCACGGCAGCTTTGCCGCACATTCTGATGCGCTACTACACCGTGCCATCGGTGCGTGAGGCCCGCGAATCGGTGAGCTGGTCGCTGTTCTTCATCTTCTTGCTCTACTTCACGGCGCCTGCGCTGGCCGTTTTGGCCAAGTTCGAGGTCTACACCGTGCTGGTGAACACGCCCTTTGCCAATCTGCCGGAGTGGATTGCGCGTTGGAGCTCGGTTGATGCCAGCCTCTTGTCCGTGGTTGACGTGAACAAGGACGGCATCTTGCAGCTGGCTGAAATCTCGATCGGTGGCGACATCATCGTGCTGGCCACGCCAGAAATTGGTGGCTTGCCTTATGTGGTGTCCGGCATGGTTG
>CANNNH010000275.1 GCA_947505915.1 Comamonadaceae bacterium | reverse complement strand
CGTGTCTCCGAAGTTTTGGGGTCAAAATTCAGGGGTCAAAACCTGAAAATCTAGGTTTTCACCCGTCCAGTTGCAATATGCAACTTTTAGTCAATTACACGAAATATTACACGGCGGCTATTTTTACGCATAAGTTATTGATTTATATATGTATTTCACGCGCCTGGATTTCTGTTAATCCGTAGGTCCCTGGTTCGAGCCCAGGTCGAGGAGCCAAATAAAAAGCCCTTGCAAGAAATTGCAAGGGCTTTTTATTTCTAGCTCAAATATTTGCATCAACTCATCGAAATAGAACAGTCACAACGCTCAACTAATTGAGATGCGAGCGTTAAGCATTCTGCAAAGCATCATCAAAAATAGCCACTGCTCTGGTCCAACCTGCTGAAGCACCGCGAATTTTGTGGGGAAAACAACTGATATAAAAACCACTACTGGGCAGGGCTTCGAGGTTGTGCAGTTTTTCCAAATGACAATACCCAATGTCGCGCCCTGCCTTGTGGCCTTCCCAAATCAAAGCCGCATTACCCGTCTCAGCATACTTTTGCGCTGTATGTACAAAAGGCGCATCCCAACTCCAAGCATCTGTGCCGGTCAAGCGCACGCCACGCTCCAACAAATACATGGTGGCCTCATAGCCCATGCCACACCCACAAGACACATAGTCGGGTTGACCGTATTGCATGCCCGCACGGGTGTTGACGACCACAATTTCCAAGGGTGACAAGCTGTGGTCAATGCGCTTGAGCTCAGCTTCCACCTCTGCCGCAGTCACCACATGGCCGTCGGGTAAGTGTCGGAAATCCAACTTCACTCCGGGTTGAAAACACCACTCCAGCGGTACCTGATCGATCGTGATGGCTGGCTTGGCTTCGCCACTGACCTTGTCCATGGTTGGGTGGAAGTGGTAAGGCGCATCCAAGTGTGTGCCGTTGTGAGTGCACAGTTTGACGAACTCCACCGCCCAGCCTTCGCCGTCGGGCAGGTCTTCTTTTTTCAAGCCAGGGAAAAAAGGCTCGATTTGCGAAATGGTGTTTTGGTGATTAAGGTATTCAATTTTTGGTGCGTAAGCGGGCGGGTCACTTATCACATCGTTTTCTAAATAAATGGACAAATCAACAAATCGACGAGTCATGTAGGGCCTCTCACGAAGTGAACTTATAGTTTCTAACGACCTTGAAATTGGGGTGTACGCTTCTCACGGAAAGCATTGACAGCTTCTTGGTGATCAGCGGTTTTGCTTGACATCTCTTCATAAGCAAGTGAAGTCTCCAACACAGTCTGCACCATTTGCTTGAGTCCCATGTTGACAGATGCCTTGGTCCAGCGAATGGATTTTCCAGCGCCTGCCGCCAACCGCTTGGCAAACTCTTCTACCTTCATATCCAACTCTGCGGCTGGGACCGCATGGTTAATCAATCCAATGCGCGTGGCTTCAGTTGCGCTCATCAAATCGCCTGTGAGCAAATATTCTTTGGCTCGCGCGTAACCAATCAACTGAGGCCAAATCACTGCGCCACCGTCTCCTGCAACCAGCCCGACACTGACATGCGGGTCACCTATCTTGGCAGATTCACTGGCGAAAATGACATCGCAAAAAAGCGCTATGGTTGCGCCCAAGCCGGTGGCATGGCCATTGACTTTGGCAATGATGGGTTTTTGGCAATCCAGTAGTGAATAAATAATGCGCCTTCCCTCGCGAGCTGTTTTTTCAAAGGAGTTGGGAATATCGATCATTTTTTGCATCCAATCGATATCACCTCCCGCAGAAAAAGCCCGGCCGGCACCGGTCAACACAATGATTTCACTGTCAGGGTCATTGGCCACATCGGAAAACACGCAGGCCAACTCCCCATGCATTTCCTCATCGACAGCATTTAATTTGTCAGGACGATTCAAAGTCACTTGCAAGACTTTTCCTAGCCTGTCAAATTTAAGCGTTTGATATTGATCGAAATGCATATTTGCTTTGAATAAAGGTAAAGCGACTCAATGCACTATTTCAAACAAACCGGCTGCACCCATGCCGCCGCCCACGCACATGGTGACCACTACGTATTTGACGCCACGGCGTTTGCCTTCAATCAGGGCATGGCCTACCAGTCGTGCGCCCGTCATGCCATAGGGATGACCGATGGAGATACTGCCACCGTTGACGTTATAGATGTCAGGATTGATACCCAATTGATCGCGGCAGTAAATGGCTTGGCAGGCAAACGCTTCGTTCAATTCCCACAGTCCAATATCGTCAATCTTCAAACCATGCTGCTTGAGCAATTTGGGTACGGCGTAAATGGGACCGATGCCCATTTCTTCGGGGGCACATCCCGCCACTGTCACGCCGCGGTAAATGCCTAAAGCTTGCAAGCCAAGGCGTTGCGCCAAGCCCGCTTCCATCACCACGCAAGCACTGGCGCCATCGGACAGCTGGCTGGCGTTGCCAGCAGTGACCATACCACCTTCAATGACAGGCTTGAGCGAAGTCAAACCTTCTAACACCGTGTCAGGACGGTTGCTCTCGTCTTTGTTCAGCACCACGTCTTTGTAACTGATGACGCCTGTGGCTTTGTCGGCCACGGCCATCTGGGTTGAAAATGACACGATCTCTTGGTCAAACCGACCCGCTTGTTGTGCTGCCGCTGTGCGCTGCTGCGACTGCAAGGCATACAGGTCTTGTGCTTCACGGCTGATGTTGTACTTGCGAGAAACAAATTCAGCAGTTTGCAGCATGGGCATGTACACATGGGGAACGCGTTGTTCAAGTGCTGCGTCTTTCCCTGCCATGGCGCTTTCAAAGTAGGCCTTTTGCTCAGCGGTGATGTTTTCTTGACCACCGGCCACCACCACGTCCATGCCATCGACCATCACTTGTTTGGCAGCCGTGGCAATCGCCATCAAACCGGAAGCGCATTGGCGGTCCATGGTTTGACCTGGTGCTGTGACAGGCAAGCCTGCAGCCAAGGCGGCATTACGCGCCAAATTCATGCCTGCCGTACCGGACGTGAGCACGGTGCCCATGACCACGTCTTCCACTTCCGAGCCTTCAATGCCAGCACGTTGCACGGCTTGGGCAATGACGTGGCCCAACAGACTGGGCGACTTGGTGTGGTTCAAAGAGCCTTTGAAGGCTCGGCCAATGCCGGTGCGGGCGGTAGACACGATGACAGCTTCTTTCATGGGTAGGTATCCGATCAAAAAAAGAAAAGGAAGAATCAGTGCTCAGCGCCTAAATAGGCTGCGATCACAGCGGGGTCGTTTTGGACTTGTTGGGGGGAGCCTTCGGCAATTTTTCGACCGAAATCCAGCACCACGATCTTGTCTGACAAATCCATCACCACAGGAATGTCATGCTCGACGATCAGGAAACTGATGCCCAGGTCAAGACGCACTTTTTGAATCAACGCAGACATGCTGTCTTTTTCTGCCGTACTCATGCCAGCCATGGGTTCATCCAACAACACCAAGGGCGACTTTTGCATCAAAGCACGGGCAAACTCCACCTGCTTTTGCCGCCCATAGGATAACTCTGCTGGCAAAGCTTGTGCATCGGATTGCATGTCTAGAAAAGTCAGCATTTCCATAGCTGCTGCATGGGCTTCACGTTTTTCTCGCCTCGCCTTTGGACTGGTGAAAAAACCTTGTAGCAAACCACT
>CANNNH010000274.1 GCA_947505915.1 Comamonadaceae bacterium | reverse complement strand
GGCTGCCAGTAGCGCCAAGGCTTTCGACGGTGCTGACTTTTTGGCCAGCAGCAGTACCGATTTGGGTTTGGCAAGAGCGAACGGCATCGCCGTTGACATGCACGGTACATGCGCCGCACAGGCCTGAGCCGCAACCAAATTTGGTTCCGGTCATGCCGAGTTCGTCACGAAGAACCCACAGCAGAGGTGTATCTGCGTCGGAGTGGGAATTAACGGTTTTACCGTTGACTTGAAGTTGAAGGCTCATAAATACTTCCTTGATTGAGGGATGCGGACAGCAGACATATTACTAATTAATCGCTCTTAATACCCTAGGGGAAGCCCTAGTAGGGTCTCTCAAATTCTCGTTTTGAAACAACTGTTTTAGCCGGCTATTTAAGTTGAATGTCGGTATATTTTTCGCAGGAATTTTTCCCTAGGTGATACCTAAAGTTACACCTAAAGTGCAATTAATGTCATTTTTTTGAAAAAGCTCCCTATGTTTATACAAAAATCTTTGCAAAAACACATGTTTTGCTGGCTATTGGCCAGCACCATGGCGCTCCAAGCCCATGCTCAAAACGCCCCCGAGGCAGCCAACAGTCTTAAAGAGGTGCAAGTGGTGAACACCTCGCCCTTGCCGGGCATTGGCATCGAAAAAAACAAACTGCCCTACGACGTGCAAACTTTCAACAGCGCCACACTGCGCCAAGGCAATTCGCTCAACCTCAGCGAATACATGACAGAAAACCTTAATGGCGTGAATGTCAACGATATCCAAGGCAGCCCTTACCAGTCGGATGTCACTTACCGTGGCTTACGAGCATCCGCCACTTTAGGCGCATCGCAAGGTTTGTCGGTCTACCTCGATGGTGTCCGTGTGAACGAACCGTTTGGCGACGTGGTGAATTGGGATATGTTTCCCGAAGCAGCTTTTGACAACGTCACGCTGGTACCAGGTTCTAACCCTATTTATGGTTTGAATACGCTGGGTGGGGCACTGGCTTTCACCACCAAATCCGGCTTGACCACCCAAGGCAATGAACTCGGCCTGAGCTTAGGTAGTTTTGGTCGCACCAAAATTGACCTCACCCATGGCAGCAAGTCCGAGGATGGATGGCACCGGTTCATCGCTGGCAGCGCCTTCAGTGAACAAGGTTGGCGCGATGAGTCCGCTGGCAGCTTGCAAAACCTGTTTGTCAAAGTGGGCCGCACCCAAAACGACAACAACTGGGATGTGAGTTTTTTGTCTGGCAACAGCAAACTGATGGGCAATGGCCTGACGCCCAGCACCAATTACGCGGAACTGGATGATCCCACCGCCTCTGGCGTGGCAGGTTTGTATGAACGCAACCGTAATGCGGTTTATTCCTACCCTGACGAAACCAAAAACACCACCAATTTGCTGACCTTCAATTTCCAACGCGTGTTAGACGCCAACACCGAACTTTCGGCCACTGCCTATGTGCGCCGAAGCAAGCAAAACCGCCTAGGGGGGGATGTGGAGTGTGATGACGACGGTGATGGCGAATGCAGTAGCGCTGAACTCCTGTCTGGCGCTGACGAAATAGACGGCGAGATTCGCCGCTCAACCACCTCGCAAACCAGCTATGGCGTAGCGACCAACATCACGAAAATATTAGATGCTCACCAAGTCACTGCAGGCGCGGCTTTGGACAAAAGCAAAAGCACTTACAGCGCCACCGAGCAAGGGTGCACATTGAACACCACTACCCGTAATGTCTCTACCAGTGACTGCTCAGCAGCTGCAGTTGACACCGCTGCCGTCACAGGCAACACCACGGCGGTAGGCATTTACCTTGCAGACACCTACACCTTAGCGACTGCCACCCATGTCACGTTTGCGGGCAGATACAACCGCTCCACCGTCAGCAACACGCTTACCGATTACTACAACGCCCTTAATGTTTGGCAATCTGGTGTGGTGTCAGCCAAAGAAACATTCACCTTCAAAAAGTTCAACCCTTCTTTGGGTCTGACCCATAAGTTGAACGACAGCATGACCTTCTTTGGCAATGTGGGCCAAAGCAACCGTGTACCCACGGTCATTGAGTTGGGCTGTGCTGACTCAGCCAACCCATGCCAACTGCCCACAGGCTTGCAGGCCGACCCATTTCTCGAGCAAGTGGTGTCACAAACCATTGAGGTGGGTATGCGTTGGAGAAACGAACGCAGTTACGCCTTGGCAGTTTCTGCCTACACCACCAATAACAAAAACGATATTTTGTTCACGCCCAGTGCCACTGCTGGCATGGGTTACTTTGACAATTTTTCTAAAACCCGCTACCAAGGTGTTGACGTGAGTGCGAGCAAGTCTTGGGGTGTATGGAGCCTGCGTACCCAGTACAGCTATTTGTACGCCACCTACCAAGACAAAGCCAGTTTGATGTCGGGCGACAGAACCATGAGCATCACCCCTGGCACCCGCATGGCAGGACTGCCCATGAACACCTTGAAGCTGCACCTCGCTTGGCAAGCCAGCGAAAAGCTTTCGCTTGGCGCTTCGACCGTAAGCACCTCCAAACTGATTACCCAAGGCAATGAAGACGGACTGGTTGGTCTTGAAAGTGGAACCTCTGTTTCTGCGGACGCCAGCACCAAGGGCTATACCCTGCTCAACCTGTCTGCAACCTACAAAGCTGAAAAAGGCTTGGAGTTTTTCGGAAAAATCAACAATGCCTTGAACAAGCGTTATGAAACCTATGGATTGATGGCCGCCAACAACTTTGCACTCGATGGCTCTACCCTGAACGGAACCTCTGGCGAGCCAACCATTGCGAAATTTGTGGCGCCTGGTGCGACACGTTCACTGTTGTTGGGCATGCGCTATAAGTTTTAAGAGCCCACCACTTCGATCACCTGATGGCGCTGGGCTAAATGCACCAGTGCCGTCATGGTTTCCAAGTGTAATTTTTCTTTGATTTGGGTTTGGTTGTTCGATATGGTTTTATGACTGACGCACAACACATCGGCACATTCTGCAATGGTGTTTCCTAAGGCCAATAGGCGAAAAATTTCATATTCCCGAGGGGACAAGGAGGCGATGCGCTGGGCTTCTTGTGGAAATTCACCGTTTAAAGTTTCAATCTGCAAGCCTTTACTAAGGTATTGCTGACCGAGGAAAACCGCCTGCACTGCCCGTACCAACTCTTCGGGCTCGGCGTTCTTAGACACAAACCCCCGAGCCCCACTGTCTAAAGCACGCTGAACAAGCTGTGGGGTGTCGTACATGCTGCACACCAACACCTTGGCATCGGCTTGCCTTTGCAAAATCTTTTGCAGCAAAGACAAACCTCCTGCGCCTGGCATAGAGACATCGGTAACCGTGACATCGGGAAGATGCACTTGAAATGCTTGGTAGCCGTCGTCAGCGTTTGAGGCCTCTGCGACCACCTCAAGGCCAGGCTCTTGCAACAACAAACGCTTGTAGCCTGTTCGGACAACCGGATGGTCATCAATCAACAGCACGCGAATCACAAGGACTCCTTGGGTATCTGTATGGCCAAGCGCACACCCTGACCCAGCTTACTGCTGATGGACATGCTGCCCGCCACACTGGCGACACGCTCTTGCATACCCAAGAGGCCAAAGCCTTGGTGTACTGCTTGGGTATCGGCCATACCCTGACCGTCGTCTTCAATATTCAAGTT
>CANNNH010000273.1 GCA_947505915.1 Comamonadaceae bacterium | reverse complement strand
TGATTTTTGATGGGCGCAATTTGTTCGATCCGCTGCGCATGGCACAAGAGGCTTTCACCTACCACGGCATTGGCCGCGTGTCACAGCAAAACGCGCCCCAAGCATCTGCCGCAGCGAGTTTGACTGCCAGCTGATTTTGCGGGCTCAGTGGGCTGGCGCGCGCCGCATGCGGCGTGCGTGCAGCCCACACACCAAGCTCATGCAGGTGGCGATGAAGCCACCCAGCACCCAGGTGATGGTTTCAAACGGGCATTGCAAGTAGAGCAGGGCGCTGTAGACGCCCATCATGGTCACCACACTGGCGTTTTCATTGACGTTTTGCACAGCAATGGATCGGCCTGCACTGAGCAAGCGGATGCCCCGGTGTTGCAACAAGGCATTCATGGGCACCACAAACAAACCGCTGATGACGCCCACCACCAGCATCACCACCAGGGCCAAAGGCCAAGCTTGGACCCCATTCATGAGCGGCAACATGAGGCCCAACACCACACCCAACACCAACACCCGTGGGGCCTGGTGCAAGGGCACCCAGCGACCGGCCAACCAAGCGCCCAGCACCACACCCACGGCCGTGCACGCTTGCAAATAAGCACCTTGGTCCAAGCCCAAGCCCAACACCTGCTGGCACCACAACAGCACCAGCAATTGCATGGTCGCGCCCACACCCCAAAACAAAGTGGTCACGGCCAAACTGGTTTGCCCCAGGGGGTCGGTCCACAGGGTTTTTTGATCGACCCAAAAGTCTTGCCAAACCCGACCCAAATGCCAACCCCGGGACTGGCACGGCACACCGCTGTGCGGGATGCCCCGCTGAATCCAGGCCACCGTGGCATACATGCCCACGATCAACAGCACCGACACGCCGTATCGGCTGTCCCACCAAGCCCACGCGTTGACGGCTTGGGCCAGATGCGACGCTGTCCAGGCATCACTGATGAGTACACCCCCCAAAGCCACGCCAAAAACAGCGGCGCTGACGGTGCTGACTTCAATCCAGGCATTGGCCCGCACCAGCCGGTGTGGCGGCTCCACCTCGGTGATCCAGCCATATTTAGCGGGCGAATACAGCGCCGCCCCCAAGCCCACCCACACATAGGCCAGCATCACATCCAGCCCCAGCAAGATGGACAAAACCGCCATCAACTTGAGGGCATTGGCCCATTGCATGACACGGGGCTTGTGCCAGGCATCTGCCAAGCGGCCCACCCAAGGCCCGAGCAACACATAAGACAGGGTAAAACCCAGCTTCAACAATGGGATCCAGTGGGCCGCTTTGGACTGCTCGATGAGCATGGCAATCACCACCAAGAGCAACGCGTTGTCGGCCAAACCGGCCAAGCCTTGGGCGCCCATGAGGCGATGAAAGCCTGGGCTCATGGTCAGCGCGATGGCGTCACGCGGTTTGCATGGCAGAGGCGTGGACAAAGCTTTTGTCCATCAGCTGATCCCAGTAGATCAACTCCAAACGCCCGTCCATGTGCTCCACCAGGGCCGTGCGGCTTTCGACCCAGTCGCCATCGTTGCAATACAAGATGCCATCGATGGTGCGCATTTCTGCTTTGTGGATGTGGCCGCACACCACGCCCTGGTAGCCACGCCGGGCGGCTTCGTGGGCCACGGCTTTTTCAAAGTCAGACACATAGCTCAAGGCCTTTTTGACCTTGTGCTTTAAAAATGCCGAGAGCGACCAGTAGCGCAGCCCCAACTTGGCCCGGATGCGGTTGAAGTGCCGATTCATGCGCAAGGTGAATTCGTACAAATAGTCGCCCACATAGGCCAGCCACTTGGCGTACTGCACCACCGCATCAAAATAGTCGCCATGGGTCAGCCACAGCTTTCGGCCGTCGAGCAAGGTGTGCGAGCCCTCTTCCATCACCTCGATGCCGCCAAAGTGTTGGCTGGTGAACTCGCGGGCGAACTCGTCATGGTTGCCGGGGATGTACAGCACATGGCAGCCTTTGCGCACCCGGCGCAATAACTTTTGCACCACATCGTTGTGGGCCTGCGGCCAATACCAATTGCGCCTGAGCTGCCAGCCGTCGACGATGTCGCCGATCAGGTAGAGGTAGTCGCTTTCATGCGATTTCAAAAAATCCAACAGCGCTTGTGCTTGGCACCCCGCTGTCCCCAAGTGGATGTCAGAGATGAATACGGCGCGGTAATGCATCAGTTTCTCAAAAAGTGGCGGCGGTATTTTTCGGGGATGTCTTTGAGCCACAGCATCATGGGCAAATCAGCACTGTTGAAGTCCTGATCCCAAGCCGGTGGGCCCAATAATTTCGCACCCAAGCGCAGGTAGCCGCGGATCAAGGGCGGTGGTTCGACCGCCAAATTGGCTTGCGCTTCTTGCAAGGGCAAGGCAAAACGTGGGCTGACGCGGTATTCAATGGGTGCCAGATGCGATGCCCTCAATTGCGCCCACAAACTGGCGGCCACCTGGGTGTTGACCACGCCACTGTGCAGCATGGGGATGCTGGCGCAGCCCAGCATGGTTTCAAAATGGTTTTGCTGCATGAAGGCGATGAACGCGCCCCACAAAGCCATGATCACCGGGCCTTGGCGGTGATCAGGGTGGACACAGCTGCGACCAAACTCCACCATGCCTGGGCGCAAGCTGCGCAAGCGCACCAGGTCAAACTCAGTGTCGGTATAGGTGCCGCCCATGCGCGCCGCCTGTGCTGGCACCAGCACCCGGTAGGTGCCCACCACCGGCCCGTCAACGCCGGCGCGCACCAGCAGGTGTTCGCAATAGTCATCAAAGACGTCGATGTCGTGCCCGGGCAAGGCACTGGCAATGTGGGCGCCCCACTCGTTGGCAAACACTTGGTAGCGCAGTCGTTGCGCTTCGCGCACCTCATCCAAATGCCGGGCCCACTGAATGGTGACCTTGGCATGGGTGGGGGCTGGAGGCGTTGGGGTGGCGGGTTGTTGACCCCGATGGGTGACCGGATCTCCTGGCCCCCAAGCGGGTGTGATGGTGTGTGTGAGCTCTACAGACCCGACAGACATGAACGCTCCATTTGTTTCATGCAGCGCAGTGTCTGATTGCCGCATGACAAGGCTGTGTCTGCGATGTGAAACTTTTTTGACGTCCGGGTCTGCCTGCGGCTGTAGAGCCGGGCAAATCCGCCAGCCCATGGATTGATTATTATGGGTGCGACTATTGCAGATTCATGACATCCACCAAAGCCACGCCATGACCACTTCCAAGCCACCACAGCCCCTCCCACCCGGCGAATCCGGCCTGCACAAAGGCCTGACTTCTTATGGCGACAAAGGCTTTTCATTGTTCTTGCGCAAAGCCTTCATCAAGGGGGCGGGATACACCGACAGCGCCCTGGACCGACCGGTGATTGGCATTGCCAACACCGGCAGCGCCTACAACCCTTGCCATGGCAATGCCCCCCAATTGATCGAAGCGGTCAAACGCGGCGTGATGCTCGCGGGGGGGTTGCCGATGGACTTTCCGACCATGTCCATCCATGAAAGTTTTGCCTCACCCACCAGCATGTATTTGCGCAACATGATGGCCATGGAGACCGAGGAATTGATCCGCGCCCAGCCCATGGACGCGGTGGTGCTGATTGGCGGTTGCGACAAAACCGTGCCCGCGCAGTTAATGGGTGCTGCCTCAGCGGGCTTGCCCGCCATCCAACTCATCACC
>CANNNH010000272.1 GCA_947505915.1 Comamonadaceae bacterium | reverse complement strand
TACATATAGGCCGTGTAGTCGCTGCAACGAGCAGCCTGCTGCATGTTATGCGTCACGATGACTACGGTGTAATCTGCCTTGAGTTCCACGATCAACTCTTCCACCTTGGCTGTGGATATCGGGTCAAGCGCTGAGCAGGGCTCATCGAGCAACAGCACCTCCGGTTTGATCGCAATGCCACGGGCGATACACAGGCGCTGTTGCTGCCCGCCCGATAGGCTAGAGCCATTTTGTTGCAATTTATCCTTGACCTCCGTCCACAGTGCCGACTTACGTAAGGCCCATTCCACCCGCTCTTCCATATCGCTGGAACTGAGGTTTTCAAACAACTTGACGCCGAAGGCCACATTGTCATAAATCGACATGGGGAAGGGCGTCGGCTTTTGGAACACCATACCCACTTTCGCACGAAGCAAGGCCACATCGTCTTTGCTTTTGAGCAAGTTTTCGCCATCAAGCAATATCTGCCCTTCGGCGCGCTGCTCTGGATACAACTCAAACATACGATTGAGCACGCGCAAGAGCGTCGACTTACCGCAACCTGAAGGACCAATGAAGGCGGTCACACGCCCCTCCGGGATATCCAAATTGATGTCTTTCAATGCCTTGAATTTTCCATAATAAAAATTCAGGTCTCTGATTGAAATCTTGGTGCGGGCAATGCTGGTATCTGTGTTTTGCATGGTCATAGTATTCCCGAAAAGTTAGGTTTTTTGGCGCGTCAACACGCGCGCCACGATATTGAGGCCGAGCACCGCCAGGGTGATCAGGAACACGCCCGCCCAAGCGAGCTTCTGCCAATTTTCGTAAGGACTCATCGCAAACTTGAAAATAGTTACTGGTAAGCTGGCCATCGGCTCACTCAAATTGGAGGTCCAAAATTGGTTGCTTAATGCGGTGAACAACAAAGGGGCGGTTTCGCCCGCGATCCGCGCTACCGCTAGCAATACACCGGTAATCACTCCCGAGCGCGCCGCCCTCATGGTGATACTGCCGATCACTTTCCATTTGGGCGCACCCAAAGCGTAAGCGGCCTCGCGTAGCCCGGAGGGCACGAGGCGCAGCATATCTTCGGTGGTGCGAATCACCACGGGAATGACGATCAGCGCCAGCGCCACCACCCCGGCAAAACCCGAAAACGACCTAAAGCTGGAAACCACCACCGAATAGACAAAAAGACCGATGACGATGGACGGCGCAGAAAGCAAAATGTCATTGACAAAGCGCGTGGTCTCGGCCAGCCATCCTTTGGAGTCAAACTCGGCCAAGTAAATGCCTGCCATGATGCCAATGGGCGCGCCCAAACAGGTGGCCAAGGTGACCATCACCAGGGAGCCGTAGATCGCATTGGCCAGACCGCCCTCTTCATTGGGTGGCGGCGTCATCTGCGTTAGGGTTGCAAAAGTCAAGCCGTCAATACCCAAACTGACCGTCTCAAACAAAATCCAAAATAGCCAGAAAAGCCCAAAAACCATAGCCGACATGGCCAGCGCAATGGCCAGTAAATTGACACGTTTACGGCTGGCGAAGCGCGCTCTGCGAGCGTCCAATGCAAGGTTCGTACTCATGTTCTGGTCCCCTCGCCTTTACGTAACTGAGCCAGCAAGAACTTGGACAGCGACAAGATAACAAAAGTGATGAAAAACAAAACCAGGCCTAGGTACATCAACGCTGCCTGGTGCAAGCCTTCACCGGCCTCCGCAAATTCGTTGGCCAGCGCCGAAGTAATGCTATTGGCCGCCTGAAACAGACTAAGCGAATCGAGTTGGTTGAAGTTACCAATCACAAAGGTAACGGCCATGGTCTCTCCGATAGCGCGTCCCAGACCCAACATAATGCCGCCAATCACCCCTGTTTTGGTATAGGGCAGCACCACGCGCGTTACCACCTCCCAGGTGGTCGCACCCAAACCGTACGCAGACTCTTTGAGCAGCGGCGGCGTGACATCAAACACATCGCGCATCACCGCCGAAATGAACGGGATGATCATGATGGCCAAAATAATGCCTGCCGACAAGATACCGATCCCGACGGGGGGACCGGACACAAATGCACCCAAGTAGGGGACGCCATCGAATGCGCTTTGCAAAGGAATTTGGACATGGGTCGCCAGAACCGGACCAAACACCAGCAAACCCCACATACCGTAAACGATGGAAGGAACCGCTGCCAATAGCTCAATCGCAGTTCCCAAAGGACGCTTGAGCCATGCCGGAGACAACTCCGTCAAGAAAAGCGCAATCCCAAAACTCACCGGCACCGCAATCAGTAGCGCGATCAAGGAAGTCGCTACCGTGCCGTAAATCATCACCAGGCCACCAAAATCCTCTTTGACCGGGTCCCACACCGTACTGGTCAAAAAGGAAAGGCCATACTTGTGAATAGCAGGCCAAGCGCTGATGGCCAAGGACAGCAAAATCGCTGCCAACAATCCCATCGTCAGCAAGGCTGCAGATTTGGCCAGCCAGCCAAAAACTTGGTCCGCAAGCGGGCCGCTGAGCGCCCGCTTGGGGCTCGTAGTTTGGTTCATAAAAAGCCCTAGCGTTCGGTTTTATACATCCGGGCAAGCGCTATCCGTAACACGGCATCCCTGCGCTTGGCCCGGTAAAGACTCGGCAAAAAATGCCTTTTAAAAATGCCTTTTATTTGTAGGAAATGACTTTTCCAGAAGTGTCTTTGATCTCTCCCCAGGCTTTCTGAATGGCTGCTACGGCTGCTGGCGGCATCGGCACATAGTCCAGATCAGCAGCTGATTTCTCTCCGTTGGCGTAAGCCCAATTGAAAAACTTCAAGGCCTCGGTGCCGTTTGCGGGCTTGTCTTGGCTGGTATGCATCAAGATAAAGGTGGCACCGCTCAGAGGCCAAGAATCCTTGCCAGGCTGGTTGGTCAAGATTTGATAAAAAGACTTGGCCCAATCGGCACCCGCAGCGGCAGCTTTAAAGGTGTCGTCCTCAGGCTTCACAAAATTACCAGCAGCGTTTTGCACTAGGGCATAGTTCAGTTTGTTTTGCTTGACGTAGGAGTACTCTACGTAGCCCAGAGAATTGGGTAAGCGGGCCACGAAGGCGGCAACGCCCTCATTGCCCTTGCCGCCGGCACCAACGGGCCAGTTAACCGCTGTGCCCTCGCCGACCTTGGCTTTCCAATCGGGGCTGACCTTGCTCAGGTAATTGGTAAAGAGAAAGGTGGTACCCGAACCGTCGGCACGACGCACCTGGGCAATCGCGGTATCGGGCAAGTTCACGCCAGGGTTGATGGCCTTGATCGCCGGATCATTCCAACGCGACACTTTGCCCAAGAAAATATCAGCCAGCAAGGGGCCAGTCAGCTTCAACTGTCCGGGCGCGATACCTGCAACATTGAGGATGGGCACCACGCCGCCAATGACGGTGGGGAATTGCATTTGTCCTTTGGTTTTCAGGACTTCATCGGTCAAAGGCATATCGGTGGCACCGAAATCGACGGTCTTGGAGTCGATTTGCTTGATGCCACCACCCGAACCGATGGACTGGTAATTCACTTTAACGCCAGTCTGTTTGTTGTAATCGGACGCCCACTTGGCGTACAGGGGCGCTGGAAATGTGGCTCCGGCACCGGTGATTTCCTGGGCCTGAACGCCTGTGGCGATGAACGCGCATGCCGAGGCCAGCGCGAGAAGGGAGCGGGGAG
>CANNNH010000271.1 GCA_947505915.1 Comamonadaceae bacterium | reverse complement strand
GTCTGCGATGTACGACCACGCCTCCAACAGGTCGGTCTGGGCACTGAGGGCTAAATAGACCTGAGACATCAAGGGCGTTTTTTTGATGTACGGGCTTTGGCTTTGATGTCTGCCATGTTCAGCTTGCTCACACGGCCTGCCTGCACATCGGTCATACCTTGATCGATGTCGGCCTTCAGCGCGGCCAAGTTCGACTGCTGGACCGCGTGATAAGCCTCAAACAAACGCAAAGCCTCCCGAATGACCTCGCTGGCCGAGCCGTACAAGCCCGACGCCACATGCTCGCGCACACGCGCCTCGAGCTCCATCGGTAAAGATACGTTGAGGGTCATGGTCGTCTCCTGTTATGGCAAAGATTGCCATATTATGACCTCAGTTTTACCGCCGATTTGTTGATTGCCACTCGCGCCTGTGCACAAGGCCTCACATTGGTTACAGATAACAAGGCGAATTCAACCGCATCCGTGGCCTTCAGGTGGAAAACTGGCTGCGAGATTGGATGTCATGAGATTAACCGTCATTGCGAGGAGTGAAACGACGGGGTGATGGATTGCCAGAGCCCTCGAGTCTTGGCAATGACGGGGGATTGCTTCGCTGCGCTCGCAATGACGCAATGACGACTACAACACATGACCCGCATTCACAATATTTTGATCAACCAACACTTGCGCATACACGCTGCTGTTGGCGTCGTACACCTTGTAGGTATGGGTGCCGTAAGTGACGACGGTGGTGGACAAGGTCCAGTTGGACACGCCAATGTTGGCGTAGTCCTCGGCGCCACCGGTGATCATGAGTTGGTGCTTGGCTACGCTGGCGCCCAAACTGGTGCCGCTGACGGCGGTGGTGTTGCTGGTGGTGAACAGGTTCATACCTGCCATGTCAATCACATCAGCGACGGTCAGAGTCAAGGTGTTGGCCGCGGTGTCGGTTGCCAAGTCGATGATCTCAATGCTATCGATACGGCTCAAACCATCAGGCGTTCCAACACCGACGTTTTTGATCGAGGTCAGGTTCAGGTCGCCACCGGCTTGGACAATTTGCAAAGTGTCTAAGCCCGTACCACCGTCTACGCGGGACAACTGTGCGGTGTTGCCACCCGCACCAAACACCGCTTGCAAAGCTGTCAAGTTGCTGGTGTTCAAAATGAAAGTGTCGTCACCAGCGCCACCAAACATCACGTCAGCACCGCCACCACCGGTGAGTGTGTCGTTACCTTGCCCAGCGGCAAAGGTTTCGTCTGCAGTGGTGCCGGTTTGCGTGTCTGCGCTGGTACTCCCCACAAAATCGACTGAGGTGGCGAAATGTTGGCCGCCAAAGATCACATAGGTTTTACCGGCGAGGGCGTTGCTGTTGGCGGTGGCGTTGTAGGCTCCCACCAGCAAGTCATCAAAACCATCGCCGTTGAGATCGCCAGCAGCACTGACCGATCGACCGCTGTAGTCAAGTGAACTTTCGCCATTAATGACAAAACCACCGTTGCTGGCAGCTACCGCTGATAAATTGATTGCTGTTGTGCCGGTTTGGCCAAAAACCACATAGGTACGCCCAGCATCGCTACCTGCTGAAGGGTCGCTGAAACGAGCCCCCACGATCAGATCACCCAAGCCATCGCCATTGATGTCTCCGGCACTGCTGACGAATAAGCCACTGTAATCACCTGCACACTGTCCATTGATGACAAAGCCGCCGCTACTGGCTGCTATCGCCGACAACTCAACAGCGGTGGTGGCGGATTTGCCAAACACCACATAGCTGCGTCCCGCATCGGCTCCAGCAGTTGGGTCACTGTTATGGGCGCCGACAATCAAATCAGCTAAACCATCCCCGTTCACATCACCCGCACTGCTGACCGATGTACCGCTTTGGTCGTAGGCACATTGGCCATTAATGACAAATCCGCCCGTGCCTGCAGTCACGGCTGACAGATTGATGGCGGTGGTGGATGTTTTTCCGAACACCACGTAGCTGCGGCCAGCATCCGCTCCGGCTCCAGTGTTGGCATAAGAGCCGATGATCAAATCAGCCATACCGTCACCATCAACGTCGCCAGCGCTGCTGACCGATATGCCGCTTAGGTCACCGGCCACCTCGCCGTTCATCACAAAGCCGCCGCTGCTGGCAGCTACCGCTGACAAGTTAACAGCGGTGGTTCCCGTCTGACCAAACACGACATAGGTGCGCCCAGCATCGGTGCGGGAACTAGGGTCGCCATAGAGGGCACTGATAATCAAATCAGCCAAACCGTCGGCGTTGATATCGCCTGCACTGCTGACTGAATAGCCGCTCAAGTCACCAGCGCACTGGCCGTTGATGACAAAGCCGCCGCTGCTGGCTGCTATTGCCGACAAGTCAACAGCGGTGGTGGTGGATTTGCCAAACACCACATAACTGCGGCCTGCATCAGTGCCTGATGTGGGGGCACTGTAATCAGCCCCGACGGTCAGATCAGCCAATCCATCACCATTGACATCGCCCGCGCTTCTGACCGATATACCGCTACGGTCACTGGCACACTGACCATTGATGACAAAGCCGTCTGCGCTGCTGCCGCTGGTCAGGCTGCTTAAGTCAACGGCTGTGGTGCCAGTTTTTCCAAACACCACATAGCTGCGACCGGCGTTTGTGCCTGCAGTTGGGTCACTGTTAGGAGCGCCGACGATCAAATCATCTAAACCATCACCGTTCACATCGCCCGCACTGCTGACCGTAAAGCCGCTGTTGTCCCCAGCACACTGGCCGTTGATGACAAAGCCGCCTGAGCCTGCAGCTATGGCGGATAAATCGACCGAGCTTAAGGATGTGCTCACCGTGACACTGTTGGTGCTGACGGTTGACAAGTTACCCGCTGCATCCACGGTGTACAACTGGTATGAGCCATTTAGCAAGCCTGTCAAGGCCAAACTGGTGTTGGTGTTAGCCGAGCTGATGGCTACCGAATTCCAAGCGGTGTCGGCTGCACTGGTGATGCTCGCTTCGTTGGTCACGCTGACACTGCTCTTAACCAAGTACGCTGTACCAGTCTCGCTGCTTTGTACCGTGGCACTGGATGTATTGGCAAGCGTCGCAGTGGTGACGCTGGCTGTGGGCGCGGTGGCGTCCACCATATAGCTGGCGTTGTCAGTCACCGCGCTGTGCGTGATGGTGGCGTTGTTTGCAGCGGCATCTTGGATGGTGCCGCTGTTTAAGTTCAGGCTGTTGGCGTCAATGCTGATGCCACCTGCATCTGTTTGTCCTGAAAGGATGGTGTAAGTGAAGGTCAGCGCCGTGGTGCCAGTGCCACTGGCGTAACTGGCTTGCACCGTGGTGCCACCGATGTTCAGGTTGAGATAGGGTGTGCCGCTGGTGGTGGTGACGGTCACGGCTTCGCTCAGGGTCACCGTGGCGGTGACCACATCACCCGCGTTCAGGTAATTGTTTTGCGAACCTGAGGCGCTGGTGATGGCCACGCTGCTGACTGTGGGGGCGGTGGCGTCCACCATATAGCTGGCGTTGTCAGTCACCGCGCTGTGCGTGATGGTGGCGTTGTTTGCAGCGGCATCTTGGATGGTGCAGCTGTTTAAGTTCAAGCTGTTGGCATCAATGCTGATGCCACCTGCGTCGGTTTGCCCAGACAGAATGGTGTAGGTGAAGGTCAGTGCTGTGGTTCCGCTGCCGCTGGCATAGGCTGCT
>CANNNH010000270.1 GCA_947505915.1 Comamonadaceae bacterium | reverse complement strand
TTTGCGCACCACCATGCTGCGCGGCCTGACCCTGCACAGGGCATCAGCACACTGACGCTGACCGATGCCGAGCGTGCCGAGTCCGGCGCTTTGATGCGCGTTAACCATGTGGGTGAGGTGTGCGCCCAAGCGCTGTATGCGGCGCAGGCCTTGGCCACGCGCAACCCGCAGTTACGCGAACAATTTGTACAAGCAAGCGCTGAAGAAACCGACCATTTGGCGTGGACCGAAGCACGCTTGGCTGAACTGGGCGCACGCCCCAGTTTGCTCAACCCGCTTTGGTACGCGGGTGCGTTTGCCATCGGCTATGCCGCAGGCAAGCTAGGCGGCGACGGCGTGAGCTTGGGGTTTGTGGTGGAAACTGAACACCAAGTGGGTGCGCATTTGGGCGAGCATCTAGAGCGTTTGCCTCCCGCTGACTTGGCCTCCCGTGCGGTGGTGGCGCAAATGCAGGCCGATGAAGCGCAACACGCAGCTGATGCGCAAAAAGCCGGTGCTATTGCCTTGCCTCAACCTGTGCGCGAGGCCATGCGCTTGGCTGCCAAGGTCATGACGAGCGTGGCGCACAGGGTTTAAGTTTTAAACCTCTATCACCTCAAACCCTGTGGTGATTTCAGCGGTTTTGCCCAGCATGATGCTGGCCGAGCAGTATTTATCGTGGCTCATCTTGATGGCGCGTTCCACCACCTCAGGGGGCAGACCTTTCCCGCGTACCGTGAAATGCATATGGATGCTGGTGAACACCTTGGGGTCAGTGTCAGCGCGTTCGCTGGTCAGCTGCACGGTGCAGCCCTGTATGGCATGACGCCCACGCTTCAAAATCAGCACCACGTCATAAGCTGTACAGCCACCCGCTCCCGCCAACATCAGCTCCATTGGCCTTGCGGCAAGGTTCTGGCCGCTTTGATCGGGCTTGGCGGGGTCCGGCGCCCCATCCATGGCCACCACATGACCGCTGCCGGTCTCGGCGACAAAACCCATGGCTGAGCGACTGCCGCTTGCGCCTGTCCAACTGACTGTGCATTCCATCTCTTTTCCCTTTTTTCCATATTGTGTATGAAGCAATAAATATTGCAGCGCAGCAAATCATCGGCTATATTGGAGCCACGCCTAGCTTCTAGGCACCTTTTGTCTCCTCCACCCTCTGAAAAGGTGGATTTACAGCCCCGGCTCCGCAAGGAGCGGGGCTTTTTTTGAGCCTGTTGTCAACTGCGGGACAATACCTTATGCCCTCACCCAAAACCAGCACCCTTAAGCTCCCCGCCGTCACCAAGCCCGCACGTGTGCGCCGCCTGACGCCTGCCGACTATCTGAAA
The DNA here is from genome assembly GCA_947505915.1 of Comamonadaceae bacterium. Next base: position 2,358 of record CANNNH010000270.1, on the reverse strand, counting down.
AAAATCCTGACAGCGCGCGTGTACGACGTGGCCCACGAGTCTGCACTGGACGCCGCGCCCATCCTCAGCAAGCGCCTGCACAACCATGTGCTGCTTAAACGCGAAGACCAGCAACCGGTGTTCAGCTTTAAGTTGCGTGGCGCCTACAACAAAATGGTGCAACTCAGCCCCGCGCAGCTCGCCAAAGGCGTGGTGTGTGCGTCTGCCGGCAACCATGCCCAAGGCGTGGCTTTGGGCGCGAAAAAGCTCGGTACCCGCGCGGTCATCGTCATGCCAGTCACCACGCCAGCCTTGAAGGTGGATGCGGTGAAAGCGCTAGGCGGCGAGGTGCTGCTGCACGGCGACAGCTACACCGACGCCTACGACCACGCAGTGAAGTTGTGTGCAAAACAAGGCTTGACCTTTATTCACCCGTTTGACGACCCCGAAGTGATTGCAGGACAGGGCACCATCGCCATGGAGTTGCTGCGCCAGCACCAAGGCCCTTTGGACGCGGTGTTTGTCGCCATTGGCGGCGGCGGCTTGATATCCGGCGTAGCCAATTACATCAAGGCAGTGCGCCCCGAGGTGAAGGTGATTGGGGTGCAAATGGATGATTCCTCTGCCATGCTGCAGTCGGTGACAGCAGGTAAACGCGTCACCTTGAGCGATGTGGGTTTGTTTGCTGACGGAACAGCTGTGAAATTGGTGGGCGAGGAAACATTCCGCGTCGCGCGGCATTTGGTGGACGACTACATCAGCGTGGACACCGACGCGGTGTGTGCCGCTATCAAAGATGTGTTTGTCGATACACGCAGCATTGTTGAACCCTCTGGGGCTATGGCGGTGGCAGCCATCAAAAAATATGTGGCGCAAAACAAAACCCGCGGCCAAACCTATGCCGCCATTCTGTGTGGCGCAAACATGAATTTCGACCGCCTGCGCTTTGTTGCTGAACGCGCCGAGGTGGGAGAAGAGCGTGAAGCACTGCTGGCGGTCACCATCCCCGAAGAGCGCGGCAGTTTCAAGCGGTTTTGCACTTTACTTGGCGACTTGCCCTCCTTTGGAGGCGGCAAATCTCCGCGCTCTATTACTGAGTTCAACTACCGCATCAGCGACGCGGCCAAGGCCCATGTGTTTGTGGGCTTGACCACCGGCAGCATGGGCGAGAGCACCAAAATTGCCGCACATTTAAGCCGCCATGGTTTTGAGTCGCTTGACCTCACGCACGACGATTTGGCCAAAGAACACATACGCCACATGGTGGGGGGGCGCTCTGCCTTGGCGCAAGAAGAGCGTTTGTTAAGGTTTGTGTTTCCCGAGCGCCCAGGCGCCTTGATGAAGTTTTTGTCTGCCATGCGCCCAGGGTGGAACATCAGTCTGTTTCACTACCGCAACCAAGGCGCAGACTACGGCCGCATCTTGGTGGGTCTGCAAGTGCCTGCCAAAGACCAAGCCAGCTTCGAAAAATTCTTAGACGGCTTGGGCTACCCCTATGTGGACGAGAGCGCCAACCCTGTATACAAACTGTTTTTGCAGCAGTGATGGAATTTAAAGTCCAAAGACTTAGACAACCGCCAGCTTTAGCTTAAGTGAACGTCATCAAACCCGCTGCCCAAAAGCTGCGGGGGATTTCATGGGCGCTTGGGTAGCTCTAAGGTGCTCAAGGTGGGCGATTTCAGGGCCGATCCCAACAGCGCTTGGGTTGATGTGACCGCCTGCAGCACCAAGCCCGTGCTGACCGTGGCACCCACATGAAAGGGCTTGGCGGGTTGGCCGTCCAAGCTGATGATGGCAATCGCATTGGCTTTGCCCGCCATGGCCACACCCAACAAACTCATGCCCACTGCGGTGGGTGCTGCAGCCACAGGCGATGACGCAGGCGCTGCGCTGCTGGAACCCAAGACCTTGGCGATATCAGCCGCCTGAAGCACCGGCATAGGGGTTACCTCAACGCTTGCCAAACTGACCGCCAAAGGTTGGCTGTCACTTGGCCACAGCGCCAATCCCCACGCCGCGGCAGTCAAGCCCAAGACCGCCCACACTGCAGTGGTGACCAAGGCAGGCAGCCATGCTTTGCCAACGGTTGAGGACTTGGGAGCTAGGGTTCTTAACATTGGCGCATTATCATGTAACTCTGTTGTTTTTGAAGAAAATCTTGTCATGACTGCCCCTCACCGTTGTCGTCGCCCCCGTGGCTTTACCTTGATCGAGCTCATGGTGGTGCTGGTCATCATTGGTGTTTTGGCTGCTTTGATCGTGCCCAATGTTCTCAACCGCGCCGACGATGCCCGTGTCACCGCAGCCCGCACCGACATCAGCAACCTGATGCAAGCCTTGAAGCTTTTCCGCTTGGACAACCAACGGTTTCCCTCTGCC
>CANNNH010000269.1 GCA_947505915.1 Comamonadaceae bacterium | reverse complement strand
GCCAAATTACAAACAGCCAGGTTTTACTTTGCCAAGTTGTTGCCAGAGACGGCGAGTTTGATGCAAGCTGCTCGCGCAGGAAGCGCCGTGTTGATGGACACCCAAGACGTTTTTGCTTAAATACCTACCCACCAAGGAGACACCGATGAAAAAAATCTTTACTGCTTTGCTGAGCATGGCTGCCATGACAGCTTTTGCCCAAATGACCCCCGTTGGTTTGTGGCACACCATTGACGATGAAACCAATCAACCCAAAGGGGAAGTGCGAATTTTTGAAAAAGACGGTGCCTTGGTAGGTGTCGTGGGACGCGCACTCAAAGAAGACCCCAATGCCAAGCCCAACTGCGACAAATGTGTGGATGACCGTAAAGGTCAACCCATCATTGGCATGGAGATTTTGCGAGGCTTAAAGCGCGAAGGCAAAGAAGCGGATAACTTGTGGGCGGGTGGCGCAAAAATTCTCGACCCCACAAACGGCAAGCTATACACCGTGAAAATAGTGCCAATTGAAGGCGGCAAACGCTTGCAAGTGCGCGGCTATATTGGACCAATTTATCGCACCCAGTTTTGGAGTCGCGTTGAGTAATTCAAATAAAAATATTTCTGATATGAACTTAGTCTTGCAGCACTTCGAAAGTGGCGTTTTAACGCTGACTCTCAACCGCGTTGACAAAAAAAATTCGCTTACCTCGGTCATGTACGCTGAATTGGCTCAAGCCTTGGCGTCTGCTGAAGCGGATGCACAAACCAAGGTTGTGCTAATTCAAGGCCATGAAACTGTTTTCAGCGCGGGTAACGACATTGCCGACTTTCTTCAGCAACCTGCAGCAGGTGAAGACTCGCCTGTTTTTCGTTTTTTGCGAGGCATTGCGGTTTTTGCAAAGCCCTTGATAGCCTCTGTTTGTGGACCGGCTGTGGGTGTTGGCACCACCATGCTGCTTCATTGCGATTTGGTTTATGCAGGGGATAACGCTGCGTTTTCTATGCCGTTTGTGAACTTAGGCTTGTGCCCTGAGGCCGGCTCCAGCCTGCTGGCGGTCCAGCTCATGGGCTACCAGCGAGCAGCTGAAGCCTTGTTGATGGGTGAACCCTTTTTGGCTGAAACAGCCTTGGAAATAGGGTTGGTCAGCAGAGTGCTGCCACCCGCTGAGACCAATGCCTATGCCCAACAGCAAGCCCGCAAAATGGCGACCAAGCCTTTAACCTCCTTGATGGAAACCAAACGCTTGATGAAAGCGGGTCTCACGCCGCAGTTGTTGGAGCGTATCAAGCAAGAAGGTGTGGTCTTTGGCCGCATGCTCAAAGAGCCAGCTGCGATTGAAGCTTTCAGCGCATTCATGGAAAAGCGCAAGCCGGTTTTTAACTGATCAAGTGTCTTTGCGTTGAATGTGTCGGGGCTTACCTTGGGCATCAATCGCGACATAAGTGACCATGGCCTCGGTCACTTTCAAGTACGTGCCTTGCAAAGTGAAGCGCTCGGCAAACACTTCTACCTTGACGGTGATGGAGGTATTGCCGATCCGGGTGATGGTGCTGAAAAAACTCAAAATATCACCCACTTTGACGGGCTGCTTGAACACAAATTCATTGACTGCCACCGTAGCTAAGCGACCGTTGACATAGCGTGCTGGCAAGACCGCACCAGCCAAGTCAACCTGCGCCATCACCCAACCACCAAAAATATCACCATTCGCATTGCAATCGGCTGGCATGGGGATGACTTTGAGGACCAACTCTTGGTCTGTGGGAAGGGCTTTGACAGTAAAGCGCAGGTCGTGGGTATCGGTCACAGGCACAATCCTAGTTGTTCATTCTTTCGCTATTGTGCTGTATGCGCCCTTCTGCTACCTCTTCGCCTGCTCTGCCTGATACTGCCACGCCCCCACCGACGGTCTCTGATTGGCACACCTTGGCACGTTTGTTCCCCTATTTATGGGAATACAAATGGCGCGTGATGGCTGCGCTGTCATTCATGGTGGGTGCCAAGTTGGCCAACGTAGGCGTACCCATACTGCTTAAAAACTTGATCGATCAAATGACACCGCAGCCCACAGGTGTTCAAATGCTGTTGGTGGTGCCCGTTGCCCTGCTCATTGGCTATGGCTTGCTGCGTTTATCTGTTTCTGCATTCACCGAGTTGCGTGAATTGATTTTTGCCAAAGCCACACAAGGTGCTGCTCGCACCATTGCCTTGCAAACCTTCCAGCATTTGCACGAACTGAGTTTGCGTTTTCACCTCGAGCGTCAAACCGGTGGTATGAGCCGTGACATTGAAAGAGGTGTGCGCGGCATTGAGTCGTTGATTGCCTATTCGCTCTACAGCATCGTGCCGACCTTGATCGAGGTGCTGTTGGTGCTGAGTATCTTGGGTATTCAGTTTGACAAGTGGTACGCCATCATCACTTTGTGCGCTTTGGGTTTGTATATTTATTTCACCGTGACAGTGACGGAGTGGCGAACCCAGTTTCGCAAGCAAGTCAATGAGTTGGACTCCAGCGCCCATACCCGCGCCATCGACTCTTTGCTCAATTACGAGACCGTCAAGTATTTTGGCAATGAGGGCTTTGAAGCCAAAAGGTATGACGAAAGTCTGGACAAATTACGCTTGGCCCGTATCACAGCCCAAAATTCATTGAGCGCCCTCAATATGGGCCAACAACTCATCATCGCTGTGGCTTTGGTGACCATGCTGTGGCGAGCTACGCAAGGCGTGGTCGATGGGCATTTGACCTTGGGCGACTTGGTCATGATCAACGCTTTCATGATTCAACTCTATATACCGTTGAATTTTTTAGGTGTGATTTACCGCGAGATCAAACAAAGCCTGACCGATTTGGACCGCATGTTCAAGTTGCTAGAGAAGGAACGCGAAGTTGCTGATGCACCCAACGCCCAACAGCTTGGTCTCGAGAGTCCACCCAGCGTTGCGTTTGAGCATGTCCATTTTGCCTATGAGCAAAACAGACCTATTTTGCAAGACGTGAGCTTCACCATTCCTGCAGGTAAAACAGTGGCCATTGTGGGTCCCTCGGGTTCGGGCAAGTCAACCTTGGCTCGCTTGCTTTTTCGTTTTTATGACGTTCAGCAAGGGGTGGTTCGCATCGATGGACATCCCTTAAATCACTTGACACAAGCGAGTGTGCGTCAGGCCATTGGCATCGTTCCGCAAGACACGGTGTTGTTCAACGACACGGTCTACTACAACATCGCTTATGGTCGGCCCTCTGCTTCTCGCGAAGAGGTCGAGCAAGCCGCACGTGCAGCACGCATCCATGACTTTATTGTGTCCACCCCCTTGGGTTACCAAACCATGGTGGGAGAACGGGGCTTGAAGTTGTCCGGCGGTGAAAAACAACGTGTTGCGATTGCACGAACCTTACTTAAAAATCCGTTCATCTTGATTTTTGACGAAGCCACATCTGCACTAGACAGTAGCAATGAGCGTGCTATTCAGTCGGAGTTGCGGGAAGCGGCAAACAACAAAACCACCTTGGTCATCGCCCACCGACTCTCGACTATCGTTGATGCGCATGAAATCATCGTGCTGGATCAAGGCGTCATTGTGGAGCAGGGTACACATGCGCAGTTGCTCGAAGTGCAAGGTGCGTATGCCCGCATGTGGTCAATGCAACAAAGCCAAGAAGAGCAAGCGCCTTAGGGGAGTTCGGCGTTTTC